>JAKLIM010000060.1 GCA_022709605.1 Bacteroidota bacterium
ACATAAAAATTGATCTGAGGAATCAAATATTGAGTCGAAGAATTTAATGGAATCAAGAATTTGCGTTCCTCCTTGTAAATGATACGTACCAAACAGATAGGAAGGCGTTTTGAGTTTATTGCCCGTTATTTCCCATAACATGCCATGTGTGGGTAAAGGTTCATGTTGTTTTATGGTGCAACTAAAAACAGAAAATAACAATAGTATTAGAAATAGTAGATAAGGTTTCATAATTTATGCTTGATTTAAGAGTAATCATTAATTGCTTTTTTTATAATGTTTGCTATTATAAAAAAATAAGGTACAAATATATAAAATATTTAATAAAGTTGTTTGTATTTCCGTCAGTGTGGTATTTAATCACATACGCAACAGACCGAAAAAAACCGGTCTGTTGCTGTTTGGAATAGAAAAAAGTTTCATATACTGCGTCTTTCACCCCCTTTAGGGGGTCGGGGGGCATGTTGGGGGTCGTTTTATTTCACATAAAACCTTGTGGTTCCGCTCCATCTTTTTCCACTTTCTAAAACCTGAAATCCGGTTACTTTTGCCGGTAATTTCAGATTGGGAGCATTGATAGCCCAGGTTTGCGGTTCGGGACAAACCCAATCCACATCACCGCCATTATTCCACAAAGTCCAGTGTTTAAACTGATTGTCAACTTCGTAATAAACACTGATTTTCTTTTTTGTATTGGTTAAAATTGCACCATGATAAGGTTTGCCGTTTTCCATGATGGCTTCGTCGGTCAGGGCCATTTCAATCGCCTTTCCCCTTACATTCATGCCCTCATTCCGTAATTGCATTTCTTCTTCCGATAAATCCAATAATTTTCCGGTGGGCAGGCTGCGATCAGACAAATCCCAACGTTTACCGGCCGATAAGCGTAATTTGTAATCGGATGCAACTGTATTTTTCATAAATGGCAAACGAATGGGCGTGTGATATCCAACTCCCAAAGGCATGGTTTCGTCGCCGGTATTTCTGAAAGTAACAATGTGTGTCAATTCGTTATCGGTAAGAATAAACCTGATTTTACATATAAATTCATGAGGAAAATTTGCAAATATTTCATTATTAATTCTGTTCGAAAAATAACTTGCTTCCACTTCTACCGCATCTGCCGAAAATCGTGTATTTGTAATTGTAAACGGTTGCGATTTAATTATTCCGTGATGATAATTATTTTGTGCCGGAATGGTAATCGGATATTTATATTTTTTGTCACCAAAAGTATAAGTGCCATTTTCAATCCGATTGGGTGGAAAAAGCAAGGGTACACCAAATATTTGCGGACGGCTGATAAATGTTTCTATTTCGTCCTGTTCGGGCGTGCGAAGTATGTCTATTTTTTTCTTTTTATTATAAAGTCTTACTAAATTTGCTCCCACAGAAGGAACAATAATAGCTTCATACACATTGGTTTCCATTAATACGGCATCCAATCCATGCCAGTTTATCTTTTCAATTTTCATATCTTTTATTTTTTAAAAATTATCATTCTCTTCGATTTACCGGAAGCATCAATTCGTACAATATAGGCACCCGGCTGTAATTGTAAATCGCTTATATCAAAGTGATTTTCATTGTTTTCAATGCTATGTTGCAATATTTTTACTCCGTTCAGTGTATAAATTTCAATTGTTCCTCCGGCCGCATTTGCTACGGTGATATAATCATCAAACATTGTTGGGAACAATTTTATTTCTTCATTTTCAACACCCGGAACATTAGTATTTTCACCGAGATGAAGATAGACCAACACCGGATCGTGATCGGAATACCGATACATGTCGGGTTGATATGCAGAGCCGGAATATTCGAACATGGTGGGTTCGTCGGCATTCAGATGAAGCACTGAAAGTCCTGCAATCTGACTTTTTAAACTTAACGAAGCCAACGCATTATCAAGATAACCCGCTTGATTACTATAAACATAAGTGTATGACGAATCGGCATGATAGGCACTGTGCAGGTCGGTGTAACCGCCATTGATGAGGGTTGTAATCGGATCTTCTTTGCCGTAAGCGTTTAAGTCTCCCATAATCAGCACATCTGCATCATTATAATATGTTTTATTTGTGTTCAGAAAATTCAGGGTCGAGTTCGATTCAGCAACACGGGTTGCATTATAGCAACTTTGTCCGTCGCCCTGATCAGCATCATCGCCTGAAGCAGAACTACATCCGCTTTTTGCTTTGAAATGATTCAAGCTGAAAATAAAGCGTTCGTTGTTGGATTTTAAAGTAAATGCCTGGGCTTTTTTCCTTCTGAGTGGTGAAGGTGATTCATTGTTTTTTATGGATAAATAGGGTGTTACTTTATCGGTTCGGTACACGTAACCAACTTTTGTATAGGTTCCGTAAATGTCGCCACCATCGTCAACGTAAGCATAACGACCAGCAACGGTTGCCGAATTCAGGGCATTTACAATCTTTTTCAATGCTTCCTGACCCTGTTCAATCTCAATCAAACCATAAATATCGGCATCAATTGCCAACAATGCAGCTATTATTTTGGTGTGTTGTCGGGCAGCTAATTCTTCACTGTCAGGTCCGTAACCCTGTCCAAAGCTTGTGGTAAGGTAAATTTCGAGATTGGCAGCACATACTTTCAGGTTAAATTTGTCAGGTTGAGTTGGAGTTACCGGTCGTGAATTTCCATAAAAAACAGGAGCTGTAGCGGGATATACAACATATTTAAAAGATACATAATCAACTACCGCCTGTAGATTTCTTACACGTTCGCCTGTACGGCGTGTTCCATAAGTATCGGCCAAAGGAAGTGGTTTGAAAAATGATGAAGTAATGCCATCATCAAGTGTAATTTGTGGTTTTGAATTGGCAGAAACGAAGGAAAAATAATCGGCAGAACCGGGCAGAGCCTGATTGGTCGGAATAAAAATCCGTGAAGGTGAAAGGGATAACTGCCCCTGCTGCTGCAAGTTATAGTTTGAATTTACATACAACATCTGGTCAAACTCCACCAACATTCCTTCGTATTGTTCCCAATTAAAATCATCGGCATTGTACAGTACTTTAGTTGCAGGAAGTTGATTTCCTGATCCAACTAATGTTTGATTGGTAATCGTTTCAATTTGAGTCCTTCCTGAATATTCTGTTACTGTTCCGGTTACATTAATTTTATCTCCAATCGCCACATTATCAGTTGAGGTGGAAATGAAAACCCCATCGGATGTTGCCATATTTCCATCTCCCGTTATATCTTGCAAAAAATAACCACCAATTTTGCCCGAACCAATAAATTTAGCTGTAAATGCCTGTAGTTTTTACTTTTTGCGAAGTAAACGGACTTGAAGTGCCGGAACCCTGTATTTGAGGAATCGTAAGTGTGGTTTGAGCGTTTGCCTGCAATATAAATATGGTGAAAATGAAAAGTAGCGTTTTTTGCATAATACATTATTAGCGAATGGAAAGACAAAGATAGGTAAAAAAGAAAATAAACAATTACGGGCATTACTTCAAACAGATAATTAGGTTCAATTGAAAATTCGTAAAATCGATCATTTATTCTGATTTGAAATTTATTGTGAACATAAGATGACATTTGAATTTAAAATATAGTTAAAAAAGCTCAAATGAATCACTTTTAATTTTTTGCAATTAAACCTTCGACAAGCATTATGGTCAAAGAGGCATAATACAATTAAAGCAAGTAAACTTTAAAATTACTTGCTCTTTTTTATTAAAGGTATACCCTGTGAAATATTAGTTAATTTATTATTATAATTAGAATGAAAAAAAGTTTTTTTAGTTTGCTGTTTCTGATTTTTATCTCCGCTCAAGCATTTGCCCAACACAGTATTCAATCCAGTGTTTTCGATTCCAAAAATGGTCTTCCACTCGAAATGGCGACAGTCCGTTTATTAAAACAAAATGATTCAACATTGGTACAAGGTGTACAGACTGATGTTAATGGTGGTTTTACATTACCAAAAGTAAAAGCCGGAAATTACATTTTGGTTATAAGCACAGTAGGTTACTTAGATCACAAACGCAACATTAGTATAGATAAAAAAGATTTGATTCTGAAAGGTATTCAATTGGTTGAAAACGCTAAACTTTTATCGGAAGTAGAAGTAAAAGGAACTGCTGCTCAAATGGTTGTAAAAGGTGACACGCTCGAATATAATGCTACAGCATTTAAAACACCCGAAAATGCTGCCGTGGAGGAACTTCTAAAAAAACTACCCGGAGTTGAAATTAGTGCCGAAGGAAAAATAACTGTCAACGGCGAAGAAGTTAAAAAAATACGCCTTGATGGAAAAAAATTCTTTGATGGCGATATTGAACAAGCGACAAAGAATTTGCCCGCCGATATGATTGAGAAAATTCAGGTATTGGAGCAAAAATCCGATATGGCTTTGCTTACCGGCTTTGAAGATGGTGATACCGAGCGAATTATCAACCTAACAACCAAAAGCAACCGACGCAAAGGACTGTACGGAAATGTGAACGGAGGACTTGGTGCTGATATTAATAAAGATTTCAGATACGATAGTAATTTGTCATTGAATATTATGAATGGCGATTCGCAAACGTCTATCAATGCCGGTGCAAATAATTTAAATACTTCTCGAAGCAGTCGTGGACGTGGTTCATGGGGTGGTGGAGCAAACGGTGGTATCACTACTTCACAAAATATTGGGATAAATAACAATGCGATTATTAACGATAAATTTAAAGTCGGGGGTGATATGACTGTTAATCATGCCAATAATTTTAGCGATACCGAAAGTAACCGAACCAGCTATTTATCGGAAACCACCTACAATGATGTATCGAAAAATGTATCGGGCAATGATAAATACGAAGCCAATGCGCGGTTGGAACTTGAGTGGAAAATTGACACTTTACGAACACTGATTGTACAGCCAAGATTTAACTACAGTTCAACCGATTCATACAACACCAATGAGTATTCGTACCTGACGGAAGGTGACAGTACCAGTTGGGGAAATTCGAACAATAACGGTTTAAGTACTTCGGTTTCAGGTGGTGTAAATGTAATTTATAACCGAAAATTCAGTTCTAAAAAAGGACGTACTTTGACAACAAGTTTCGGTACCGACTTTTCGCAAAGCGACAATGACAGCTATAATTTATCCAATAAATTTACTCCGGATACCACAATTCATATTGATCAGTTTACGAATAATCGCTCGAACAGATTCAGTTCAAATATCCGTTTATCGTATGTAGAACCACTGTGGAACTACAAAAACATGTTGGAAATAGCCGTGTCGGCCAGTAAAACAAATACCACTTCGGAAAAGAAACAATACAGCAAAGATGCGAATGACAAGTATACTATTTTTAATAATGAGTATAGCAATAATTTTGAAAACGATTTTTTACGCGAAACCATAGAACTTAACTACCGCTATACCGAAAAGGATTACAACCTTATGATCGGGTTAAACGGTGAACCATCGCAAACAAAAAACATTCGTACATATGGTAACGGTATAACAAGCGATACCACTTACGGCGTTTTCAATCTTGCACCTTCGGGAAGATTTCAATATAATTTTGGCAAGAAGCAATTTGCACGAATTGATTACCGCGGACGTACACAACAACCATCGATCAATCAAATGCAACCGGTAAAAAACAACAATGACCTGATGTCCGAAACCGTTGGAAATCCGTTGTTAAATCCCGCATTTTCGCACAGTTTGCGATTGATGTACAGCACTTTCAATGATAAAACCTTTTCGTCGTTCAATACGTTTTTAAATGCCGAAGGGGTAAAAGATGCATTGGTTTCGAATAAAATTTACGATAATACGCTGAAACAATACAATCAAACGATAAACTCTAATTCCATACCGGTTTCGTTAAACTGGAACGTAATGTACAACACGCCTATTATTCAAAAGCGATTGCATTTTAACACCAGCACCAACACCGGTTACCGTACTCAGTACAGTAATATTACAAGAAACGTGAACGCTACCGAGATTGATTTGGATCATTTGCAATTGGGCGATTTAAGCAAAACCCGCACCTACAATGCTTCCGAAGCCATTTCGCTCACATTTACGCATGATGTTATTGAACTGGGCATTAGAGGAAATATTGGTTACTCAAACTCATTGAACAATTTGAAAAATATTGAGACAGAAATTTGGAACTGGTCAGGAAGAGGGAATGTTGTCATCCGGTTCCCGTATAATTTTGTATTAAGTTCTGATATAGCCTATTCCGACCGTGCCGGTTATACCAACATGGATCAAAGTGAAATTATGTGGAATGCTTCGTTGGATAAAACGATGTTTAAAAACAAAGGAACTATATCATTTAAAGCAAATGACATTTTGCGTCAACGACTTAATATCCGTCAGACAGTAGGCGATAATTACATTCAATACAGCAGCTACAATACATTACCCTCTTATTTCATGGTTAGTTTTACTTATAAAATTAATAAATTTGGTGGTAGAAGTAATACCCAGGGCGATCGCCCCGATTTCAACCGTTTTGGCCCCGGAATGCGCCCTGAAGGTGGCGGAGGTGGATTCAGAGGTGGACATGGTGGTGGCGGAATGCCCGAAGGTGCATTTTAAGCAAATTCATTAAAATACCAAACTAAAAAAGGTTACATTTTTCAATGTAACCTTTTTTAATTTTAAAATGCGGAATATTTGATATGTATATTATTTAAACAAGTTTAAATCTCACCCTCCAACGTCCGTTTTCAAAATCGTGACTTATAATTTCAAATCGTCCCAGTTCTGAAGTGTTCTCCACATGTTGACCAATACACGCACAGGCATCGTAATCGCCCACCCGAATCACGCGTAAAGTTTCGGAAGCATCTTCAGGAAGTTTCGATAAATCGGCAATTTTCGCAGCATCATCTCTCGTCATCAATTCTTCATACACAGGTAGATGCATCGCAATTATTTCGTTTACCTTTTTTGTAATTTCAGCAATTTGAGCTTCGGTAGGTGCAGCGGGCAAAATATAATCACATTTGCTTTTTTTTCTTTCGATATGCGCATTTACCGAACGTCCGCAATGAAACATCCGAACCATAGTTTGATTTAAAATATGTTCGCAGGTGTGCATGGGCTCGTTGTAGAGTTTTTTAGCTTCGTTTAAAATGGGTTCATCCATGATTAAAAATTTTATGACTGCAAAGATAAACTAAAAGTGTAGAAATGAAAAAAGCCTTCGCAAATTATTGTGAAGGCTTTTCAATAAATTTTCTAATAAAATAATCAGATAAAAATATATTTTAGAATAAACAAAACTGCAAGAATATACATTGGTATAGTAAGTTTGCTGAATTTCCCCGAAAGTAAATTAATAAGCACATAACTCAATAATCCTAAAGTGATTCCTTCGGCAATGCTGTAAGCAAGTGGCATTGCAATAATACATATAAATGCAGGAATCGATTCGGAATAATCAGCCAGATCAAGATCTTTGATGGGCGAAAGCATGAAAAGACCTACCAAAATCAGAGCAGGAGCAGTGGCTGCGCCGGGTATAGCAATAAAAATGGGGGCAAAGAACAAAGCAACTACAAAACAAGCTGCTGTAATCAGCGATGTCATTCCGGTTCGTCCGCCCTCCGAAACACCAGCAGCACTTTCTACATAAGTTGTTACAGTACTGGTACCGAGTATAGCTCCAACCGTAGTACCTAGTGCATCGGCCATAAAAGCTTTTTTTGCATTTGGAATTTTTCCATCTTTGTCCAGCATTTTGGCTTTACTCGAAACACCCACAAGCGTTCCCAACGTATCAAAAATATCAACAAAAAGGAATGTAAACACTACAATCAACATGTCGAAACTCAAGACCTGTGAAAAATCGAATTTAAAGAAAATTGGTTCGATTGATGGTGGTAATGAAGCTATTCCATTGAAATTGGTGATTCCCATCGGAATTCCAATCAAAGCTGTTACAATAATTCCAATCAGCAAATCGCCTTTTACTTTCTTGATGATCAATACCGAAGTGATAATCACGCCTATCAATCCAAGTAAAGCTGTACCCGATGTGATGTCTCCCAAATGAACTAATGTCGCATCGCTTTTTACAATAATTCCGGAGTTTTGCAACCCGATAAAAGCAATAAACAATCCAATACCAGCACTGATTGCTGTTTTTAAGGATTTTGGAATTGCATCAACAATGGCTTCACGGATATTGAAAATAGTAAGAAAAATGAAGACAATACCTTCGATAAGTACAGCTGTAAGAGCAAATTGCCATGAATATCCCATACCCAACACCACTGTAAACGCAAAGAAAGCATTCAGCCCCATGCCGGGAGCCAAAGCAAACGGGAGTTTAGCCCAAAGTGCCATAACTAAAGTTGCAAAAATGGCCGAAATGGCAGTGGTGGTAAATAATGCACTGGCATCCATTCCTGTTGCCGAAAGTATGCTTGGGTTTACAGCCAGGATATAAGCCATGGTAAGAAACGTAGTGATGCCAGCGATTATTTCGGTTCTTATATTTGTACCGTTTTCTTTCAGTTTGAAATATTTTTCGAACATAAAGTTTTTTGTTTTAATTGATTTATAAATTCCACTTTACACCTAGCGTAGGGCAAATATTCATTCCACTACCGCCAAAATTATATCCAAATTCAACTTCGGTGCCCACAGAAAAGGCCTTATTTACATTATACCAAAGTTGTGGCTCTGAAATAAAAACATAACTTGTGCCGATAAAAGATTGTTTCTCGCGCCAAAAATCGGCAAAACCGGTAAACGATAATTTATCTTTCAGCATGTTTACATACCAAACGCCTGTCAGCTGAAAATTGTGTGGGGAGTCATTTCCCTGAATCATTTTATACATGGCTGATAATGAAATACCTTTGGAAAAATCGGCTGAATTCCACGAATAAGTTCCACCCAATAAATATGCATTATTAAACTGTAATGGCAAAAGTGCATTTAAACCCCCATTGTATTCAACATGAACCGAAAATGGAGCTTTCCAGAATTTTAATTCCCGTGCAATTTCCCAATAACCTTCGGTTGGACCGGCAGCATTGTAATTAAAATCGACAAAAAAGAATGTACTTCCCAAAGTGTCGGGTTTAAACATTTCTACTGTCGAAGTCAAAAATTTTCGTCCGTTTCCAAAATCGTAATGTAACTGAAGATTGGTTTGTGCATTTGCTTTAAAAGCAATGATCAACATAATGATAATCAGGATTTTTTTCATTAGAATAATTTTATAAATGTATGTAAAATTTAGTTTGCAAAATTATAGAATAAATTTGAATTTCTGTTTAAAAGCGATTATTACATTTTCGAAAATTGTAAAAAAATAACGGATAATCCATTGCTGAACAATCCGTTATAAAATATTTATTTTAGAAAAATCTTACCGTTTTTTGTAAGATGAACTGCCTTTGTAACTTGAGTCGCTGGTTCTTTTGCGATCACCGCCACCGGAGAATGAACGGCTGTTTCGGTCGCCTAATTCACGGTTTCTCCAAGGTTTTTCACCACTGCCAGCGGCTGCTGCCGGACGAGCCGCGCGATCTCCACCGCGGTCGCTGCTACCACGGTAACCTCCACCCGACCGTGATTCGCCACCACTGTAATTACTGCGCGATTTATATTCAGGTTTGCTGCCACCTTCAAAAGTTTTGCTTCCTTTGGCTTCGGTTACCTGATAATCAGTTTCGCCGGCAAATGCAGTGACAACTTTCTCAACCTGATCGGAAAATACATCGAAGAAAGTAAATTTGTTGGTCACTTCAATAGCGCCGATACTAATCGATTTATCTCCGGTTACATCATTAATAATTCCCAGAAAGCGTTTAGGATCAACTCCTTCGCGATCGCCGATATTCATTTTCAGTCGTACGCGATTACCTGTTCTTGGACCTCTTTCGCTGCGTTCGCCTCTTTCACCTCTGTCAGGTCTGCTTCCTCTTTCGCCACGATCGCTGCGTTCGCCCCGGTCACTTCTTTCGCCTCTTTCGCCCCGACCGGATTTTTCGTAATAATTCAAGTCTTCCGAATCTTTATAATAATCAAGAAAACGATTGAACTCCAACGAAACAAAACGTTTCAGAATTTCATCTTTTTCGAGGTATTCTAACTGCTTCATAATTTGTGACATATAAGGAGCAATTTGTTCCTCGTTCACTTCAACCTGTTGCATTTTTTCAATCATAAAGAAAAGCTGCTTTTTACAAACTTCAAGTCCGTTCGGAATTTGTTGTTGTTCAAAGTTCTTTTTATCATTCGTTCCAAATCTTTGACTTTGAACTTTTCTTTCGAGTGAATGATGGATACCGAAACACCTTTTTTGTTTACACGACCGGTTCTACCGCTTCTGTGTGTATATATTTCGATATCATCAGGTAAATTATAATTGATTACGTGAGTCAGGTCATTCACATCCAATCCGCGTGCTGCCACATCGGTTGCCACTAACAATTGGATATTTTTTTGACGGAATTTCTGCATAACAGAATCGCGCTGCGCCTGCGAAAGATCGCCATGTAGTGCATCGGCATTGTAACCGTCCTGCATTAAATGATCTGCTACTTCTTTGGTTTCCATGCGGGTACGGCAAAATACAATACCGTAAATGTCAGGATTTAAATCGACAATACGTTTCAAAACCAAATAACGTTGGCGGGCATGTGAAACATAATAAATGTGCTCTACATTTTCAGCTCCCGAATTACGAACACCAACGGTAATTTCTTCGTAATTTTTCATGTATCGCTTCGCAATATTGGCAATTTCTTTGGGCATAGTTGCCGAGAAAAGTGTAGTGCGGCGTGTATCGGGTGTGCGTTCAAGGATGGTTTCAATATCTTCTTTAAAACCCATGTTAAGCATTTCATCCGCTTCGTCGAGAACCAAAAATCGAATGGTTCCCAAATCAATTTTGCCACGTTCCACCAAGTCAATAAGTCTTCCGGGCGTTGCCACAATAATTTGTGGTGTCTGATCCAATTGCTTCAACTGACGGCGAATATCTTCACCACCATAAACTGCAACAATTCGTAACTGTTGCATGTGTTTTGAATAATTGGTTAAATCGTTCGCAATCTGGATACATAACTCACGTGTAGGCGCCAGAACCAAAGCCTGGATTTGCTTGCGTGAAGTGTCAACCATGTTGAGTACTGGCAACCCAAAAGCTGCGGTTTTTCCTGTTCCGGTTTGTGCTAATGCCACTAAATCAGTGGATTGTTCCAGCATAAATGGAATTACTTTCTCTTGTACGGGCGTAGGTTGCTCGTAACCAAGTAGTTCGATGGCCGATAAAATATCGTCCTTCAAATTTAGTTCTTTGAATGTCATTTTGTTGTTTTTAGTACACGTGTAGAATAAGCCTCGGCTTTATATCCTCCATTGTCGGAGTTGAATCGTGTACCCTCTGAAAAAACCTTTATATCTTAAAAGGTTGAATATGCGGAAGTTCACTCGTACGTGCGGTTTTTTTTAATCGGGTGCAAAGGTAGTGAAATTAATTGGAATTGACGCAACAGTTTTTTGAATATATTTTTAAAGAGTAAAGCGAAGGAGTTGGGTTGTCTTAAATATGGGTCTCGCGTTCTGAAACTTTTGAATTTAACCGCGGTGTTTCTATCTGATAAATAAAACCGATTAGTTGTTCAGGCTGATATTACCGGTTTTTAGTTGCTTCATCAATTAAACGAAGGATTACATTTCAGATTTTGATTGAAATAATTTCAAATCTTTTTTTGAAATAAAATTTTTTAAATGCCCCGAAACAACATTAATGAAATAAGTTAGCAACACTGTTATTAATAGTACAACAAAAAACCAAGCAGCATAAGCTGTAAGACTTATTGATTTATAAATCTCAGTTCCGATGTTCCCGATGATAAGCCATTGAATTACATACATTTTTGTAACATTACGACCTGAGAACTGTAATAACCGGAACACTTTATTTTCTTCAAATTTATTATTAAAATAAAACCATGTATAAGACCATAAAACAATAAAAATCAAAGTCCAGGCATAAAACAGGAGATTATGATGGTAATAGTTCATGAGTATCGTTGAATTTTTGAACCCGAAATTGAAAGTAAATATTAATATCAGAAGAAATATTAAAAGGATCAACCAGGTAGTTTTCTTATTCACTTTTTCGAACAAATTATATTTATCGTTTAAAAGCTTTAAACCAAATCCTGCCAACGGGTACGAGAACCAGGGTACCAGTGGAAAATACGACCAGGATGTACCACCAATTATAAATGAAAACAGATACCTGAACGAGTGATTTTCGAACTGATAGGGTTCAAAAAAATATGAAATAGTGGCAAACAATACAGATAAAAACATGTAAACCTGATATTTACGTTTTGAAAAAATATTTATCAAACCAAGAAGTATAAAACTTAATCCGGCCAGTGTCAGAATATCAGCTCCCAGTATGGAATGCCATATATTAAAATCCCAACTATAAAATAAAACATGAATTAGCAAATTAAAATTCAGAGCGATATTCAATACGATACCACCCGCAAAAAGCCTGATTCCGCGAACCATCATTTGAGTCGTACTAATTCCACTCAATGCGGCAAAATAACCCATCAACCCCATAAAAACAGGTGCCGCAGGAATTCCACCCATGAAAAGTGAAATTTGTCCCGGTATGCTTTCAGAAACCAGGTAACTTGCGAACACTTCCATCAAATGCACCTGTATCATCAAAATTACAGCAACACCTTTCAAAGTATCCGGAAAAGTTAATCTTTTGATTGAATTCATACTCAATTTATTTTTTGTAAATCAAAAATATAGCTTTAAATTTAATTTGTATTCAATAATCAGTACAATTGAGGTTTTTATAAACGAAATCTGATTTTTGATTGGTTTTTTGCCGAATTATGGTTTGATATATTTTTGAGTAAGAAATTGAAATTTTCTTCAATAATATCAATCACTGTTTTATTGCAAAACACATTTTTTTTATTAATTTTGCAGTCGATTTGACAAAAAAGCATACTTTTGAATATCAAACTATTAATAAATAATTTATCATGAAACCAATGACTAAAAGTCCGTTACAAATTTCACGTGCCAGTTATGAACCAAAGTTACCTGCTGCACTGAAAGGAAATGTTGTTATAAACGAAGGTGATGCTACTGAATCAGTCGCCAATCATACTGAAATTCAAGCATTGTTCCCAAATACATACGGAATGCCGATTATCACATTTCAATCGGGAAAAAAAATTGAGCATCCAATTGCTAATGTAGGAGTTATTCTGTCAGGTGGTCAGGCTCCCGGAGGACACAATGTAATTGCCGGATTGTTTGATGGATTAAAAAAAATGAACCCGGCGAATAAACTTTATGGTTTTCTGGGTGGTCCATCCGGATTAGTTGATCATAATTATATGGAACTTACCCAGGAAATTATTGATGATTATCGCAATACAGGTGGTTTCGATATCATTGGTTCGGGCCGTACCAAACTCGAAGACGAAGAACAATACGAAAAAGGTGCAATAATTTGTAAGGAATTAGGTATTAACGCTATTGTAATTATTGGTGGTGATGATTCAAATACAAATGCCTGTGTATTAGCAGAGTATTATGTTCAGAAAAATAAAGGTATTCAGGTAATTGGCTGTCCGAAAACAATTGATGGCGACTTGAAAAATGAAATGATTGAAACTTCATTCGGGTTTGATACCGCATGTAAAGTGTACTCTGAGCTGATTGGAAACATTCAACGCGATGCTAATTCGGCCAAAAAATACTGGCATTTTATCCGTTTGATGGGTCGTTCGGCTTCACATATAACTCTGGAATGTGCTTTGCAAAGTCAACCCAATATTTGTATTGTGTCCGAAGAAGTTGAAGCTAAAGACATGACATTGACCGATGTAGTAGAGGAAATTGTA
>JAKLIM010000600.1 GCA_022709605.1 Bacteroidota bacterium
TTCTAAGTAACAATTATCTTCTGCGAGCTCGACGAAGTCAACCGCAGACATTTCCTTCCTGTAAATTGGCCTTTGACATAAATGCCCGAAATGGCTGAGGTTGGCTTTTCCGGCGCCTTTTCTTTGTTACTTTCTTTTTGCGTAAAAAGAACCGAGCAGGTTAAATCTATAATCTATATAAATACTTACACTGCGAGCTCGGCGAAGCCAAAGTAAAGAATAAATTATAATTAGAATCTTCATCCGTGCTTTGCACAACTAACAACTAAACAGAATTTCATCCCATTCAGTATCTTCAAGTCCCCTTTAGGGGATTTAGGGGCGGTGGCCTACTTCAAATACTCCGCAATATTAACCCCGATAGCAATCTCATGATTATTAAACGCCCCCATAACAACATTGGTCGCAAAATTGAAATTATACGCAACCTTAAGTCCTTTGTCTATGTTGGCCCCTATACCTAAACCTAACACTCCCGGATCTCTGTAAACAACACTTCCCCATACTCTCTTTACATACATAACCTGCGCTGCCAGCTCAAACTGACTCTTTATAAACTTCCCTGCTCTCACAATCGCCAAAGGCGTAAGATCCCATTCTTC
>JAKLIM010000601.1 GCA_022709605.1 Bacteroidota bacterium
ATATTGTTCCAACTGCTCCAGTGCCGGTCCCGATATCGAAAAAGCACATTTGAATTTTCCACTCGAACTGCGAATCATATCGCCAATGGTACGGTTAGCTGTCAGATACGATTGTTCTACAACGTTACGTATACGGTCTTCTATCTGTAAATCATCATAATAATAGTGATCCTGACCTATTTCGAAAAAACGGTATCGTTTCAGGCGAAATGGTAAATGTATTTGAAAATAAAAACAAAGGTTACGCATATTTTTGAGTTTATTAAATGGTTAATTTGTGAATTTTATATTTTGTTTCGTGTTTGATGTTTCACGTTTCATGTTTCGTGTTTCGTGTTTCGTGTTTTTTCTTCAATCTTTATTCTTTGCTCTTTGCTCTTTGTTCTAAAATATTACATCACACTTTCATAAATTTTTCGAACCTTCAATCCGGCATCGTACCACTTTATACTGTTGGCTTCGTCACGACCGAGTTCGCGAAGACTTTTGTACATAGCCGGATTTTTCACAATTGAATAAATAGCATCGGCCATCGCATCAATATCCCAGTAATCGGTTTTTATGGCATGAGTCAAAATTTCAGCGCATCCCGATTGTTT
>JAKLIM010000602.1 GCA_022709605.1 Bacteroidota bacterium
CCGGTTTCGAGCCATTGCTCCTCGAATTCCTGACCAAACGAAGCAAGCTTTACTGAGCCAGCGGGCGACCGGCTTAATGGGTGGAAAGTGGCTGTGTCTGAGGTCCATCAACGCACGCACGCTGCCGGTCCGTGGACCTGCCTGGAGTCGCTTCAACTGCAGACGTGTGCGCTGAATAGTACCCGGATTTGCACATTCATCCGGAAGCCCTACATTTGCACCCGCCTCGCAGAAATGGGAGGCTGAACGGACCGGTAGTTCAGCTGGTTAGAATGCCGCCCTGTCACGGCGGAGGTCGCGGGTTCGAGTCCCGTCCGGTCCGCGAAAAGCCCCTTCCGAGGGGCTTTTTCATTTGAGGCCGACGGGGCTATCACCGTCGGCCTTCGTTCGCGTAGTGACGGGGGCATCGGTGTGCCTATCGACCCATACCGCCAACACTTCGGCAACCACCCATTGATCCAGCGGGAATGTGGTGTCCGGTCCCAAGTAGGACGGACCCGGTGCAGATGCGTCCGCACTCCGTGCTACAGGCTCCGCCCTACTTCACCTTCTTGCGCAACAGCCGCAGTTGCAGCACATCCACAAGGAATGC
>JAKLIM010000603.1 GCA_022709605.1 Bacteroidota bacterium
GGTCAGCGATAGCAAGTACAAGGATTTCGCCGGGTTCGGCGAGGCCGGAGAGGGGCACATACTTCTCCAGGACCACGGAAATGAGGTCTGGTTCCGAAGTATCAAGATCAGGCAGTAGGCAAGAGGCAATAGGCAATAGTCAGAGACACAAGATCTTATTGTCAACACTACTGCCTAATGCCTACTGCCTATTGCCTATTTCTGAATCCCTGTTACCTTACCCCAAACTTATACGTCGTGCTTGACAGGAACGGCTCTTCCGGGGTCAGGATGACTGACGGGAAGGATGCCTGGTTGGGGCTGTCAGGATAATGCTGCGTTTCGAGGCAGAAGCCTGACCGGTACTGGTAGACCTTGCCACCGCGGCCGGTCTGGGTGCCGTCGAGGAAGTTGCCTGTGTAAAGCTGCACGCCGGGTTGATCGGTGATGACCTGTATCATCCTGCCGGTAGAGGGATCATATACTTCGGCATCGACCTGCTCAACATTGTCAAGAACATAGTTGTGGTCATATCCTCCGCCGAGAACAAGCTGGTCATAGGCTTCACCGATTCTTTCACCAATCAGATGCGGCGTGCGGAAATC
>JAKLIM010000604.1 GCA_022709605.1 Bacteroidota bacterium
GCTGTCATGGACCGTCTTGAAGTTATTCAAATGCCCTCATATACCGACGAAGAAAAAATTGGCATTGGTCGTGATTATCTTCTACCCCACGCTTTAAAAGAAAATGGTTTAACCCCTGATGAATTAAAAATTGATCAAAATATTTGGCTAAATATTGTTCGCCCTCTTGGTTTTGATGCTGGTGTTCGGACTTTAAAGCGCAATATTGAAGGCCTTTGCCGCAAAAGTGCCGCCCTTATTTTGTCAGGAACAAAGCAGATAGTTATCGATGAAACAAATATTAAAAAATTTATTCCCCAGTGGTAAAAAGTTAAAGAATAATTTTGTGAACAAAAAAGAAATTTATTTATCTTTTATTCTATTAGCCCTTGCTTTTGTAATTTTACTTGCCACTCTCTCGCCCAGTCGTTTAAATATTTATCAATAAATGGCCAAAAAATCTATCAATAAAATTTTTCTTTTCCCTCTTTCTCTCGCCGTTGTCTTTTTCGCCTCAATTATCATTATTTTTACACCGGTTGGTAAGAAAAATATTATTAATATTCCGACATCTAAGCCAGTTACTATTTCTTCACCTG
>JAKLIM010000605.1 GCA_022709605.1 Bacteroidota bacterium
CGAGTACCAGCATTTACCATAATGCAACAGTATGCCACAGGTGAATTAACACGCTTGTGTACTACCCTAATGCCATTATTTAAGGAGTGAATCTCGAAATCCATTAATGCAATTTAAACCACAAAGCTATTTAAATGTTAGGAAGGAACAAAAATATATTTTTTTATTTTCATAAGAGTTTCATTTATAGTGGGCTGAATGAAAAGTGTAAAAAAAATCTTCAAAATTGATTAATAGGTTTTGGAGTAAAACAAAAATCATATATATTTGCACCGCAATTAAGCGCTGGTGCCATAGCTCAGTTGGTAGAGCAAAGGACTGAAAATCCTTGTGTCCCCGGTTCGATTCCTGGTGGCACCACAGCCCTCGAAGAAATTCGGGGGCTTTTTATTTTAGTACTGATTTGTTGCTAAATAAAAAGCTCTTCGATAAAATCGAAGAGCCTCTCAAGTAAAAAAATGCAATTAGTGTTTTAATGTATCGGGTAGTTCTTGCCTAAAAATCAACTTTTCGTTCATAATCTGGTCATAGGCATCGGCATTTAGTATGGTAATAATACGAAATACTGAGTCTAAGA
>JAKLIM010000606.1 GCA_022709605.1 Bacteroidota bacterium
CTTGGATCAAGCCCGTCTTTTTTGCTTTCGGGATTGACATAAAAACTCCCGTAAATTCCAGTAACAACAGAATATTCCATCTGATTGCCAGTCCAAACTCTAAATTTTATTTCTCTTTTCATTCTTATAATTTTATATTAATAATTAAACTTAATTTTCCTTTGCTCGCCTTCCGCACAACCATTCACCTTTGCCGTTTGCACTATTGCCTAACTACATGTATGTGTAAGCCGTAAGAACCGGCCTCCACATACACCTGTTCGTTAGCGGTAATACTAACAGAAAGCACAAGTCCAAGTATTATTTAAGTTCCAATGTCTATTTCTAGTTTTGCAATACGGACATACTTCTAATGTACTACCGCTAACACTATGTAAAAGCAATCTAAGGCGTTCTATTTCCTTTTCGTGCTTTTCGATAGCTTGCTTTATTTTATCCTCTTTTGTCATACTATTAAAATTAAACTGCTTTTACATTTATCCGTTATAATCGGCGTTTTCATTTCTCTGATTTATTTATTCCCCCGTCACGCATAGCTATCGCACCCTCGATTCTGCCTTGTGTTA
>JAKLIM010000607.1 GCA_022709605.1 Bacteroidota bacterium
TATACCGACCTGTTATGCAGTCGTGCTATGTTAATTCTTCTACTTGGCGATTATAGGTATTATCCAACCAAGCAATCCTCCCAATAATATAGTCATAGATAGAATTGGTAAAAGTGATTTTGGTTCTTTCCAACCTATTAGTATAGCACAAGGCAATAGTGTGAGAAGAGCAATTAAGATTCCTTCAACTATTGGCTGTATGTTTAATTCAATAGCTGCGATAAATAATCCCACTACGACCCACATTGTAAATGCTGAGATATTTGCGTCCCAGGTTAGTTTTTTAATGATCATTGGAATAACATCAATGATACCAGCTACAATTCCAAGGAGAATTCCAGTTACGATTGGGTTCATATCAATATTCAATTGGTTATGGTTGTTTTAGCATGCTGCATAACGTTCGGCGGTATGTGGCGTTGCCTCAGAGTCGCGGTGGCGCGTGTTTTTGCACTCGTGGTGCGATACAGGGTTAAACGGTTATTACTTTTTTCTCGCGTTGGCAAAAACCGTGACACCGGCGGGAGCCCCCGGCGGCAGCCGGGGCGGCCTGTGCCGCTGT
>JAKLIM010000608.1 GCA_022709605.1 Bacteroidota bacterium
TTCTCAAAACCCATTCCAGTAATCTGATAGTCTGTTTAACCCACCCCAAAACCACCACAACACATCCAGCAATTAATTTATTCATAATGGCCTCCATGTATTAGGTAAAAAAACCCGAAGACTTTCGACTTCGGGTCTATATACTTACTTATTTAACTCCCGCTCAAGAGCATCTCCGTCTTCCCATCCGAGAGGTTCTTGCCCTCCATCAATCGCATCGTACGGAGCGAAGCGAATAGGGTCAACCCTGACTGACATCTGACAAGCACTCATCATCATCAGGACAAACCCAAACAAAATTCCAAGTATCACCGCTGCTAAGAAGGTTGCTGCACGATGGTCTTTATCCTGCATTTGCTCATTCTTTATCCAATTCCGCCGCTGCTCGTCATATACATCTTTTAACTCAATATATTTTGGTTCTGTATTATTCATGCTGCCTCCACATTGATTTCATTTAAGTTCACTATTGGTTTTTTGATTTTTTCGGGTGCTTCGATAGAAACAGATACGACAAACCATCCCTCAATCGCCTTTGCTAGCTTGGTCCCGACTAAATCGG
>JAKLIM010000609.1 GCA_022709605.1 Bacteroidota bacterium
AAATTCTCAATAATCTCAGCTTCGTGCTCTACTACACTTTTCATAGGTGCAAAGATACAATATTTTTATTTAATCTAAATACAAAAGCTATAGTATCTTACTGAATATTAGCACATTATGATTTATTCGAAATATTAAACAAAAAAAAACGAGGCTGCTTTACGGAGCAACCTCGTTTTCAAACTAAAACCCGACACTATTTACTAACCTGAAACATTTTTGAACTGAAGCCTTCAGGTGTTGAAACCCGAATTAAATAATTTCCGGAAGGCAATTCAGATACATCCATGTTAGATTGTTGGAAACCAGTATTGATAGTCAATGCTTTTTCAATTACCAACTGACCAACACTGTTATAGATCATCACTGATGCAGTACCTGACAGATTAGAATTGAATGTTACATTCAAAACATCACTTGCAGGATTTGGATAAACATTTATATCAAAAAGTACCGCATCTGTTCCGCTTTCAAGATATGGTCTGATTGCTTCCATAGTTTCTGCACTGATATCATTTCCAACCTGACTATCCAGATTAAAGATGCTGCAGATAATTGGACC
>JAKLIM010000061.1:0-9473 GCA_022709605.1 Bacteroidota bacterium
ATGTCATGGCAAATGCCGAACAACCAGCACCTTCATTTTCGTAACGCGGCCACAATGCACCGTTATATTTTTCGCAGGGTGCAAAACCATAACTTGTTTTTTGAGCGTAATAATCTATAAATTGATTAATTCGTTGGGCGGCAACAGCATTGATTTTGAACTTAATATAAGACACCTTATCTCGTTTCGCATAAAGTGAAATTCCATTTTTTATGCTTTCTTCCGTTTCCATTTTCCCCTTTATAGTAGTCCCCAATGAACCCAAACCCACTTTTTTCTTAAACACAATTTCTACCTTTTCGGTTTGAACGGCACCTGTCATGGCTGCATATCGTGGTGCAGGTAATAGTGTTGACGTTAATCTGGCCTGAGTATGACCAATCACATAATAATTCTTTTTTAAGCCGGCTTTCAGGTAACACCAATTGGTACTTTTAAATAATTTAGATGGATTTTCCCAATTAATTGGACCTGCGGAGCTTATAAAATAAATTGTCAGTTCATGCTGGCCATCCGTATTTTCTGATTCTGCCTGAGCAAATAATCCCTGTATTGAAATCAAAAATGAGAATAACAGAACCTTGAAAGTACGGGCAAAATAGAATGAATTTGTCATTAAACCGGAATTTTTATATTTTGCCACAAAAATAATACAATATATAGTTTTACCGATATAAATATTTCATAATTATTAAAATGGTTTTATATTTTCAATAAAATATTTGATTATCAACACACATTAAATTAACCTGATAAATAAGATATGATAATTGCCGGATTTATTAATAAAAAATTCAAATTATTAATTATCAAATAATTATCTTAATTCCTCCGTTAAAATTAATTCCCGGCATTGGATAACCATCGTTGATTTGATATTGCTGATTTAATAAATTATTCGCCATTACATAAACCTCCAGGAACTTCATTGGTTTTGCTGTAACACGCAGATTTAAAAGGGTATAGTTTTGAGTAATATCCGAGTTCATGGCTGTAGTTAAACCGTTAATTTGCTGAACCGATGCGTTGGCATTCCAAATTTTATACCTGTAATTGGCACTCAAATTCAGTTGATGAGCGGGTGCGGCCAGAATTTTACGGCTGGTGTGCAAGTAACTGTAATTGGCATGTACAAAAAGATTTTTTACCACAGCATATTTAACTGATACTTCCAATCCATAATTCTGAAGTGTTCCGGTATTTACGCGTTGCAAATTGGGAAAAACGCCCGTGGTTTGAATCAGATTATTGCCATTTAAATAAAATAAAGTAAGGTCAGTGAAAAGTTTATGATTCATCAAAGCCTGCATCCATCCAATTTCGTAATTCATCATCCGTTCGGGTTGTAAATTCGGGTTCGGCGAATAAAGGTACATTTCCATGATTGTTGGATTGCGAAAACCCTTCGAAATTGAAGCTTTTAGCGTTGAATTTTCGTTTACATTGTAATTTACTCCTGCCATCGGAACTAATTCCGGTGAAATTTTTGGATGAAATTCAGCGCGAAGTCCTGCTGTAAGCGTCCAGTACTTGTTTAATTGTTGCTGCGAATACAAATAAACACCCGTTTCGGTAACCGACAATAAAGTATCTTTATGAATCCCTCTGTTGGCCATTCCGCCGTATTTTTTGATATCTGTACCTACTGTCAACAGGTTTCCCTTGAATAATTTAAGCGTCTGGTACAACATGATTCCACTATTGAAATCGGAAGAAATAAATCCATCCGATAAATTGTGATTACCAAAGTTATGAAAAATCTTGAACGAACCCTCCGTTCTATTGTATTTATTGTCAATTGATAACGCAGCTTTTCCTCTCAAAATATCAATGTTAAACGGCGCCGGAGCATTGATTTTTCCGTTATCATTTCCCATGTATTTTGCCAAATCAGCATCGACTGTTACCGATAGATGTTCATTAATTTCGTAACCTAATTTCAAATATCCGTTACCGATATTGAAATCGGTATTTTCACGGATTCCATCGGTGTGGCTATAATTAGCCGAAGCAAATGCATTGAATCCCTTGTTTTTGTATCCAAATGTTCCGTAATATTTTTGTGTATTGTACGATCCGTACGAATTTCCGAGGGTTGAACTGAAACCTTCGTTTTTTTGTTTTTTGGTAATAATATTGATGACTCCGGCCATGGCATTCGAACCATAAAGAATGGAAGCAGGTCCGTGAATAATTTCCACTTTCTCTACACCCGACGAAACATAAGCATCGGCCAACGGATGCCCGAAAAGTCCTTGATATTGCGGATGTCCGTCAATCAAAACCAACACTTCGTTGTTTGGGGAACTGCTTATTCCACGCATACTGATAGCACCCGAACCTCCTGTAGAAACGCCAAAACCGACAATATTTCGCTCGGTAACAAAAATTCCGGGCGAAAACTGATTCAGCGCAGTGAGAATATTCATCTGACCGCTGTTTTCAATATTCTGATTCGTGATTTGAGTAACTGATAAGGGAATTATTTTTCTCGAAATCTCTTTTTTTGAACCCGTTACAACGATTTCACCAAGTTGCACGCTATCTTTTAAAATATTTTGTGAATTTATTGTTGTGAAAGCAAAAAGTGAAATGAATAAAAGAAAGGCCGCTTTTTTATATTGAAACATAATATTGATAAATGTATTTTTAGTGATTTCGTGCAAAAATACAGAATTCTCACTTACACATTGTTGGCTTAAATAACAAAAACAATTAAAAAAAGTTGCCGAGGGAATGATTTAAATCGAAAATCATTCCATTTTTATGCGAATTTAAATCCTAAATCACTTCATTACAAACGATTTTTTCTTAAATTTGCACTTCATTTTAAAAAATAAGTAATGAACAAAATTGTAAGCAAGGAATACTTTTCGGCCAATGTGATAAAATTTGAAGTTGAAGCACCTCTGATCGCGAAATCGCGCAAAGCCGGACATTTTGTAATGGTAAAAGTGGGTGAAAAAGGCGAAAGAATACCGTTAACTATTGCTGATGCTGATTTACAAAAAGGAACCATCACGCTTGTTGTTCAAAAAATGGGAGTTTCGTCCACTAAACTTTGTGCGTTAAACGAAGGTGACTACATAACCGATATGGTTGGTCCATTGGGTAAAGCAACTCATATTGAACTATTTGGAACAGTTGTTTGTGCATGCGGTGGTGTTGGAACTGCTCCAATGTTGCCCATCGTAGCCGCTTTGAAAAAAGCCGGAAATAAAGTAATTACTGTTATTGCTGCCCGTACCAAAGAGCTGATTATTCTTGAAGAACAAATGCGTGAATATTCAGATGAAGTTATTGTAATGACTGACGATGGAACTTATGGAACTAAAGGTTTAGTTACCAATGGTGTAGAAATGGTTATCAATCGTGAGAAAGTTGATTTGTGTGTGACGATTGGGCCGGCCATCATGATGAAATTTGTGAGTCTGCTGACCAAAAAATACGAAGTTCCAACACTTGCTTCGCTCAATACAATTATGGTTGATGGAACCGGAATGTGTGGTGCCTGTCGTGTAAGTGTAGGCGGCAAAACAAAATTCGTATGTGTAGATGGACCCGAATTTGATGCCCACTTAGTTGATTTCGACGAAATGTTGATGCGCCTGAGCGGATATAAAGACATTGAACGAGAAGAAATGGAACGATTTGAATGTGCAAGCGGAGCGAATGATTAAAAAAGTTTGAGGTTTGAAAGTTTGAGGTTTGAAAGTTTGAAAGTTTGAGGTTTGAAAGTTTGAAAGTTTGAGGTTTTGTTTCATGTTTCGGGTTTCGGGTTTCGGCTTAAATTTCTTATTTTCTTAATTTCCGTTTTTCCATTTTTCCATTTTTCCATTTTTCCATTTTACATTTTTCCATTTTCTTAGTTTTCTATTTTCCAAAATTACCAATCTCACAATACAAAATAAATGAATCTAACAGAAGAAAGAGCACAGGAATGGCGCGTAGCATTGCGTAATTCGATGAAAGCAAAAGATAGAACCGACCTTCCCCGTGTTCACATGCCGGAACTTGACGCAGAGTACCGCAGCCACAGTCGCAAAGAAGAAGTTAACCTCGGATTAACTGCCGAAATGGCCATGCTCGAAGCCAAACGATGCATCGATTGTGCCAAACCGAGCTGCATGGAAGGTTGTCCGGTGGGAATTTATATTCCAAAATTTGTTAAGCAAATTGAAAAAGGAGATTTTGCAGGAGCAGCAAAAACACTGAAGGAAACTTCGGCACTTCCTGCAGTTTGCGGACGTGTTTGTCCTCAGGAAAAACAATGCGAAGAACTTTGCATTCATGTAAAAATGAACAAAGAATCGGTTGCTATCGGTCATTTGGAACGTTTTGCAGCTGATTACGAACGCGAAAGCGGTAGTATTTCAGTTCCTGAGTTATCGGCAGCTAATGGAATAAAAATAGCTACTGTTGGTTCAGGTCCTGCCGGACTTGCGTTTGCAGGTGATATGGCTAAATTGGGTTACGATGTTACCGTTTTTGAAGCATTGCACGAAATTGGTGGCGTTTTAAAATATGGAATTCCTGAATTTCGTTTGCCCAATGCCATTGTGGATGTTGAAATTGAAAATCTCCGCTCCATGGGTGTGAAATTTATAAACAACTGCATTGTTGGAAAAACAATAACGATAGAAGATTTGAAAGAAGAAGGTTTTCAGGGCGTTTTCGTTGGAAGTGGTGCCGGATTGCCTAAATTCATGAATATAAAAGGTGAAAATTTAGTGGGCGTCATGTCGTCGAACGAATACCTGACCCGCGTAAACCTGATGGATGCAGCCAGTGACGATTCGGACACACCGGTATTGAAAGGCAAAAAAGTAGCCATTATCGGTGGAGGAAATACAGCCATGGATTCGGTTCGTACTGCCAAACGCCTTGGTGCCGACCGTTCAATGATCGTTTATCGGCGTTCGGAAGAAGAAATGCCGGCCCGACTCGAAGAAGTAAAACATGCCAAAGAAGAAGGTATTATTTTCATGACACTCCGTAATCCGATTGAATATATTGGAAATGCGCAGGGACGTGTCACCCACATGGTTTTGCAGGTAATGACCCTTGGTGAACCTGATGAATCGGGTCGCCGCTCTCCTATTGAAGTGCCCGGCGAAACCGAAACTTTCGAAGTTGATGAAGTAATTGTAAGCGTTGGCGTTTCACCCAATCCGCTTATTCCACAGTCAGTCAAAGGACTCGAAGTTACAAGATGGGGAACTGTGGTGGTTAATAATGATACCATGCAATCCAGCATTCCACTGATTTTTGCCGGAGGCGATATTGTGCGTGGTGGCGCTACGGTTATTCTGGCTATGGGCGATGGAAGGCGTGCTGCCAAATCGATGGACGAATGGATTAAGGGAAACAATTAACATTTACAATTTTACAATTTACGATTTACAATTAAAGATTTTGATAATTAGTTGTCTGCAATAAATCAAAATTAAAAACCCGCTTTGAAGAATTTCGAAGCGGGTTTTTTAATTAATATTTAAGAAATAAAATATTTTATTAAATCTCTGAAATTTATCAGAGTTATTTTATTTCTTCCTTTTTAAATACTGTTAAAACTTACAAGTTTGATTTGATATTTAGTATTTATATCACACACGAAACGCTCTGGCTTTTCTTTCAATTTCGGAAGGAGAAACTTTGTAATTCGCAGCAACTTTTCTCCAGTTGGAAACCGCTTTAGTCACTTCATTATTTATTTCTTCTGCACGTTTGCCAGAAAGCAAATAATATGGGGCAGTTTTCATAACCAAATCAATGTCCAATGAATTGTCAACTTCATCGATATTCAGTTTTAAACCGGTTCCTGTTTCATTTGCATTGATGTCAAATGCAGGTGATAATGTCCAACCGGCTGCAGTATATAAAAATCCATGATTTCGGAGATGATCATCGGTATTTGAAACACAAACAGAGAATAAAACCCTTCGGAAGAGTTCTTCTAAATTGGCTGTTACATCAGCACATTCAGATTTGATAAAAGTAACTAATTCCAGATAGCTTACACCGGTATCCGCATCATCTCCATCCGAGTGTTGCAACAAGGTCATTGCCGAAGCAAAGTGAACCCGCTTTTTATCTTCAGTCCTGTCAAAACGTTGGGATAAATAAGTGTGATAAGTTGAAGAAAGTTTCTTTACTGTTGCATTAGGAACTACAATTTTAGCCTGAATTGCCAATTCATGGATAATCATTTCCCACAAGCCTATATCCGAATCATCCTTTTTACTTGGAAATTTTGCAATCCATTGTTTTCCGTTTGTATCAACTACATCCGCTTTAGGACGAGCGCCACCCAACGAAGATCCCGGCGCAATAAGTTGATTAATCCATTTCAAAGAGGTCTCATCTAATTCATCTGCATTTTTCTCATATTGTTCCACAGCATATTCAAGATCCCTCAACGAAGTCCATGGTGGAGCTGCAAGTCGTTCGTCATTGCTCAAAAATTCGCCTTTTTCGCTCTCTTTGAAACGCAATCCTCCCATTCGATGACTATCGTGTACACCCAATAAGAAATCAATTCCAAATAAAGGACGTGGTTCTCTTTTCTCAATCCTTGATAAAAGTATTTCCCTTCGCTTCATCAATAGTTGCCCCCATCGGTCAGGTGAAGCATCTTTGAAAATACCGAAATTATCATTAGATGAAGCATAATGCCATCCAGAGAAAAGAGGCAATTCCGGATCAATCGATATACCCGTTTTTATCCATTCACCGTCATACCGGAAAGAATATACAGCTTTCCCTCTGAGTGTTGTGAACCTCAATGTACCAACAATCCTTGGAAATTCAAACATGTTCCAATCGGCATAAACAAGTATATCAATTTCCTGATTCTTTTTCATGATAAATTACTCAAAAGTAGGATTTTCAGAGTTTCCTTTATCAATTACATGATCAATAACTGATACTGTTTTTTTCGCTTTAGGTGCTCTCTTTTTTACAATGAGTCCGGCATCCTGAATCTGTCTTCCAATCGGGTCTTTGTCTGCTATTAATAATAAATCATCTTCAAGGCGTAAAACAGATAAAACCTGCAAATAACTACCCAAAGAAACCGATGCAGAACCATCCTCGATGTTTCCCAGTGTAGATGTAGCGATACCTGCTCGCTCTGCCATAGACCGAATGGAAAGCTTCCGTCGTAATCGTGCTAATTTAATATTCTCACCCAAAGTGGTCAGGATATTCTTTTGTTTTTGAGTAAAACTTGTTCCCTTTGATTTCATAACAACTGATATTTCAATACAAAAGTATCTATTTTATTTGATATATCATATATTATAAGTAAAATAAGTAAAAAAGGTGACTTATTCGAAGTTAAATTTTAAAATTTGAATTGAAAGAAATAGCAGAATAATTTGTTTAGAAATTAAGAAAATCATTGCCGCATAAATTTTTCTCAATTTAGCTTCGCTGACCGTTGGTTCTTAATTTCCAATTTCTATTTTCTATTTTCTGACTTTCTGAGTAGAGACCTGAAATCGTAAATTGTAAATTTTTAAATAGTAAATAAAATTTACCATCCCCATTTCACTTTCACATAAATATTCCGACCCGGTTCAAGTCTGTTAATGCCTCTGGTGGTTGATAAATGGTTGTAATATGCAGTATTCAGTATATTATCGGCTCCGGCGAATAATTGCAAATAAGTTTTTTTCAAATTGAAAGGAAAAGAATGAACATTAAAATTCAAAATCACATGTCCATCGGTAGCATTTTCGGTAGGTGCCACTTCGGCCTGGCGGGCTGCTCCCAAAACCGATAAGGCTGCTTCAAACATTTTTTCTACCCTATAGTTTAGTGTAAACTCACCATGAAAAGGTGGAATCTGGGGCAAAAAAGTGTTCGCATTTATATCACGCGCTCTGGTATATGAAGCATTTGTAAGTAACCAAAACTGCTTCGTTAAAATCCACTTCAACTCAACTTCAGCTCCGGTAAACAGGGCTTTATCCACATTTGCATTGACCAAACGAACACTATTAACACCTCCACTCCCGTAAATCTCCGATTTTTCGGTAATTAAATCAAACAAATAATTGGCAAATAAATCTACATCAACCTGAATATTATTTTTCGAAAATGAATAATTAAAATTGGAGAAAAATCCTTTTTCGGGTTTTAATCCCGGATTTCCTACCCGCAAAGTGCCTGCCTGATCTATGTATTTATATCTTTCTTCGATCGATGCAGCTCTGTAAGCATTTGCCAACGAGAGTACAAATCTGTGTTGTTTTAATGGCGTATATTCCAAATCAATGTGTGCCGAGTACGATATATTATAACTCGTGGTAGGATAAAACAACACCTTACGATTCGCAGGAAGATATAGCCGATTTCCTGTAATTAATTTATATTTAAATACTTCCAGAAATGATGTGTCATTTTCGGTGCGGATAAAATCAAGTCTGACACCTGAATTAAGTGTGAAGTATTTTGGAGAAATAACCCAACGATATTGAGCAAAAACACCGGCATCAAACATGGAAGCGTTGGGTGTAGGTTGTTCCGCAATATATGTGGTATCCGAAGGATATATCATTTTTATTCGCGAAGTTTTCTGTTTGCGAATCCAACTTTCAGCGCCTACTTTCATTGTATTATAATCGTTAAAATACAAATCCATAATTGCCTTCGCACCCGAAGTTTGATTTAAACTTGAAGGTAATATTCTGGTTGTTGCATTTACCTGATTTTCAACATCTCTGGTAATATTCTGAGTGTATGCTTTGATGCTGAGTTTTTTGATAATATCGTTCAATTCAGTAAAAATATATTCACCGCTCAATTGATTACGATTCACTCCGAGATAACGAACAACAGCTGTCGACGGAAAAGCGCTACCGCCCGGAAGTCCCACATTCCAAGCTTCGAAATGATTGTAATTAACCAAAAACTCCTGATTATCTCCAAATTTCTTTCCTCCATTAATTCCCCATGATGCATCGTTAAACTGACTATTTTTCAATAATCCATTGGGAGTCATGGTGTTTTGCGCTGTTCGGTAACTACCGTTCACCTTTAAATACCAGTCGCTATTGGTAAATTTAACATTGGCACTGTTGGCCCATAAATTATTAACGGTATTATAGCCCGATGTTATACTCCCTTTATATTGAGGTATTTGAGTATATTGTGGTCGCTCCGTAATAAAATTAACCACTCCGCCCATGGCGCCTGAACCGTAAATTACCGACGCTGCGCCTTTGATAACTTCAATTTTTTCAACTGAGTTCATATCCACCGTTGAAAGTGCTGCCGAAATATCTGTAGCAGTTAACAAACGGTCATCATCGGTTAAAATCAGCAACCGTTGTTCCGAAAATCCGCGAACATTCACCGAAGTAGCCCAAATTCCATCGCGCGATAACGAAATTCCGGTGGCATGTTGCATTGCATCTGCAGGCGTAAATGCACTTAATTTCTCAATGCTTTGTTTTGTAATTTCCACC
>JAKLIM010000061.1:9483-13830 GCA_022709605.1 Bacteroidota bacterium
TTCCACCGCTGGCAAAACTACAGAATTAGCTTTAAGTCCGTAAACAACTATCTCTTTGATATTTCGGTGTTTAATTGTATCCGTTGGATTTGCTGCCGGAAGAATTATTGAATTAATAATTAATGCCGAAAACAGTAAGATTTTATATGTTATTTTTCTCATAATCTAATTTTAAAATTTCATGCAAATGTACGCAAAATATATTTTTCAGAATTAATTAAAAAAAATTGTTAGGTACAAGTTCAATAAAATATTTGAATGTAGGTTATTCACCCAAAACAGTAATTTATTTTTTTAGGTGCTGTTTTATTCCTTATTCCTTTTCTCTACCAATTGTAGAGATAAAAAATCTATTTATCTCCTTAGCGCCAGTTCAATACGTTGATGATTTTTAGATCCCTCACTACGTTTCGGGATGACAAGGGTCGTAGTTTAAAGAATTACCCGTCGACAACTTGTATCGGACTGATGTGATTTATACTACGACGGGTGCGTGATTCCACTCGAACCGCTGCCCCGAATGAAATGCTTTTAACAGAGAATGGTCGGGCAGCGTTTTTCATTCCAACAAATGTCTTTGTCATCCCGATGCGTATGGCACATCCCGTGTAACGGGAGTGAGGGATCTAAACAAGAAAAAAACAATAGCACCTCAAAAAAAGGATTAACCCCCAAATCGTTATAGAGCCAAATTATTTTTCAATCAACTGTTTGAATTTCTTTTAATTAACATTTTACGGATCACTCATATTTGTATATTTAACCATTAATTTATACTTTTGTAATAAATATAAAAAACACATTCAATGCTAAAGAAAATTCTTCTTCTGATAGTTTTAAGCATTTCATGGTCTATCACCATGGCTTGTACCAATTTTCTGGTCGGAAAAAATGCATCTGTCGATGGATCGACCCTCATCAGTTATTCTGCCGATTCGTACTTTTTGTTCGGTGCACTTTATCAATATCCGGCAAAAACCTACCCTGAAGGCTCCATGCTCGACATTTACGAATGGGACACAGGCAAATATCTTGGAAAAATCAAACAGGTTCAAAATACATATTCAGTTATCGGTAATATCAACGAATATCAGGTTAGCATAGGCGAAACTACCTATGGCGGACGCGAAGAATTGATTGACACAACTGCCATATTGGATTACGGTAGTTTGATGTATATTGCCCTGCAACGCTCACGAAGTGCCCGCGAAGCCATAAAAATCATGACCGACCTGGTGGCTGAGTATGGTTATTACAGTTCCGGCGAATCATTCTCAATTGCTGACCCGAACGAAGTTTGGATTATGGAAATGATAAGCAAAGGTCCGAATAATAAAGGTGCTGTGTGGGTTGCACAACGCATACCGGACGATTGTATTTCGGCTCATGCCAATCAGGCGCGCATTACAACTTTTCCGATGGATGATAAACTTAACTGCATGTATTCGGAAGATGTGATTGCTTTTGCACGCGAAAAAGGATATTTCAAAGGAAAAAATAAAGACTTCAGTTTCTCCGACACCTATGCCCCACTCGATTACAGCGCATTAAGAATTTGTGAAGCCCGCGTATGGTCATTTTTCCGCAAAGCTGATCCGGCTATGGAAAAATACATAACTTACGTGAAAGGTGAAACTGCCGAGCGTATGCCATTGTGGATAAAACCAACATTTAAACTGAGCGCACAAAATATTAAAGACTACATGCGCGACATGTACGAAGGTACAGAATTTGACATGTTAAAAGGTTATGCTGCAGGACCTTTCGGCACTAAACTTCGTCATAGTCCGTTGGGATTTAAAGTGGATTCTGTGGAGTATATGCACGAAAGACCGGTAGCAACACAACAAACGGGTTTTACTTTTGTAGCCCAAATGCGCAGTTGGTTACCCGATTATATTGGTGGAATTCTGTGGTTTGGCGTTGATGATGCAGCAAGCAATATATATGTTCCGATGTACTGTGGAATAACTGAAATACCTGAATGCTACAATATTAAGAACGGTAGTTTGTTGGAATATTCTTCCACTTCGGCATTCTGGATTTACAATGGTGTTGCCAATTATGCTTATGGTAAATATTCATTTCTTATGGCAGATATCAAAAAAGTGCAGACCAAATGGGAAAGTGATTTCAATTTACTGGTTCCGGCCATTGATAAGGTAGCTACAAGTATGAGTAAAGAGGATGCAAGAACATTCTTAACAAATTTCAGTGTATCACAAGCCGAAAATTCAACAGCGTCTTGGAAAAAATTAGGAGAATATCTGCTTGTAAAATACATGGATGGAAATATTAAGAAAGAAAAAGACGGAAAGTTTTTACAAAATGAATTTCATATTCCACCCGGAATAATCCGCGCTGGTTATCCCGAAGAATGTCTTCGGGGAATGGTGAAAGAAAATCCGGGATTAAGGGTAAAAACTGCAGAGGAAATTAAAAATAGAAATTAAAAATCAAAAGCTGCTTCAGGGCAGCTTTTATTTTTTTATATCCTTTCGCCTAAAACCAATTATTAATGTACCTTTTGTTAATACCAATCTTAAAACCAACAATTTACAAATCAAATTCCGGTATAAATTAGGTTTTCTTTCAATCGTTAATTAAAACAACATTTTATTCATTTTATCAAGTTAAATTAAATCTGTTGTGAAAATAAAAAATATTTCCTCATTGTTTTTTAAGTTAAAAAAAGAATTTCTATATTTGTGAAAAAATTTACTGTTTATGAAAACTAAAATTCTGATATTCATTTCCATTATTAGTTGTTTTGATGCATTTAGCCAACAACTTCCTGATTCTATCTCAAAAACAAAAACTGATTTTCCGATTGCTTTATCAAAATATACGGGTGGATTAGATATTTCATGTGTATTGTTTGGAATAGGTTCATCCGCAAATTTTGAAGGGTTGCTTTTTAGAAATCAAACGGGAACCAAAACTTTTTATGCGCGAATGGGAGTAGGATATTATATGATTGGTGATGTTGGCGGTGGACTTACAGAAGGAATACAAATTCCCATATCGCTTGTTTATCTAAGTGGTAAAAAAAATCATCATTTTGAAGCTGATTTAGGTATTCGTACAATTTTTCCTAAGGAAAATTATCATTTACTTGGATATCCAATTTTGAATATTGGCTATCGATATCAACGTCCCGGTCATGGAGTTTTATTCAAAACACTGGTGGGAACTGACGGATTAACGCTTGGTGTGGGTTATGCTTTTTAATTTTGTTTACATCAAATTAATTCTTCCGAATAATTGAAAATTAATCTTTAACATTCCAATTATGAAAACACGATTATTAATCCTTTTATTGACATTAAGTTGCGTTAGTCTTTTTAGCCAACAATTTCGTACTGATTCAATTATTCCAAAATTATCAAACAACACAATTTCGATTGACGAAACCTTTGGTAGCAATATTAGTGCTACTATGTCACAAACGATTTCTTTAAACTATGAAAGATTGTTATTTAAAAACAAATCAAATTCATTTTATTATTTTATCAAAGCGGGTATTGGAAAGGTACAGGCAAATTTATTATTTCAAGATTTCTCTCCTGAATACCAATTACCTCTTTCAATTGTATTTTTAACAGGAAAAAACAGTGGACATTTCGAACTTAATCTTGGCGCAAGAATGTTATATGATAAAATTTATGAACCTAAATTTTCCTTGTTCCCAATACTTGATTTAGGTTATAGATTTCAAGCTCCTCAAAACGGATTTTTCTTTAAAGCGCTTGTAGGAACTGTTGGAATAACTTTTGGTGTGGGGTATGCTTTTTAAATGGGGAATTGAGAAACCATCACTTTTGTAATCTGTAGTTAATATCAAACCATGCAATTTTATTGAAATTTTATCTTCTCCCGTTCAATAAAATCGATAATACTTGTTGGTTTCTTTCCGGTCAATTTTTCGTAATAATCTGAGAGCGCCGGTTCTTTTTGAAACCTGGGCAGAAAATGTAACAGTATCATTACGATAATTAAACCGCTTACCATACCTTCTTTTTTCTTTATTCTGTAAAACTCGAATGGGCTTACACTTGTAAAACGAATGGGAGTTTTAATCGATGCATTTATTAAGTCCACAACTTTATAAAAGTCCAGGTTCTCGTTTCCTGTTAGCTCAATGGCTTGATTAGTGTATTCCGAAAATCTATTCAGCAAAACAGAAGATACTTCACCAATATTCTCAATATCAATCCAATTAAATTTTGCTTTTCCCGAAGGTAAAATGATTTGCCGCTTCGTTTTTATGTCATGGATCAAAGTTGTGGTCAGGTTTTGCATGAAATAACCCGGCCTCAGAAAAATGTAATCCAACTTATATTCCTG
>JAKLIM010000610.1 GCA_022709605.1 Bacteroidota bacterium
ATCTATCTGATCTCCAAAAATTGACAGATTCTGCCTGAAGTAGCCATAACGATAGAGCAATCCAACGGCGACCATATTCTTATTTGAGTCGCTGGCTTCTTTCAGATAATCGCCCGCCAGTATGCCTAAACCTCCTGAAAAAATCTGAACAGTGTCGTGCAAACCATATTCCATACTGAAATAGGCAACCTGTTGTTTGGGTTTTTCGACTGCCTTTTTCATGTAGGTTTCAAACTCTTCGTAGATTTGATCGAGTTTGTTGATAAAAGCATCGTTTCGCTCAAGCTGAAGCATCTGTTTCACGGTGAGCGACTCTAACAATGCCATCGGATTTTGATTCAGCGCCTCCCATTTAATAGGATCAATAGATCTGAAAAGATCAATGGCCTGGGGATTCCACGACCACCAGAGATTGCGTGATAGTCTTTTCAATCCATTAAAACGCTCCGGAATACCAGGTTTCACCAGTACTTTATTCCAGATAGGCGCCTGATGCTTTTTAAGCGGAAATGACATTAATAAGTCAGGTGTGCGTTTATCGCGGAATAAATCAACCCTATC
>JAKLIM010000611.1 GCA_022709605.1 Bacteroidota bacterium
TCACTTCCGAGCCGAAGCTTATTGGTTTCTGCCTTATAAAACATTTTTACCTTCAACCAACAATACAGCTTATTATTCCAATGCATTTTCATCTTCGAAGTTCATGACCGAAGGATCTTTTATCCTCAATTTTAAAAACGCTTCAGTAGGCATGTTTCTTAATTATTACAGCGCAGGAAGTAACCGAGTGAATCTTGGAATAAATATCGGGTATCTGCTCTTTAACAATAAATTCCTCGATTGAGAATAGTGGTTTAAATACATCATTTGTTAGAGAGAAGTTAAATACTCACTCTATTTATAGTCTGCTGAAAAACAATTTTATGCCACGAAGTGGCTAAATGTGAATAACCCCTAGTGAGCGTAGCGCCCCGATAGCTATCGGGAGGGGGATGTTGAGTAACCACAAATATCAGCCCCGAAGTGGGCTGAACAAAGTCATAATATATTGACTGCTTATCCCTTTCGGTCAAGCAATAAGATTTAAACCACATTAGACACAATAGAAAATATATTTTTTTTATCAAAAATGAAATTATGCAACACTAAAAT
>JAKLIM010000612.1 GCA_022709605.1 Bacteroidota bacterium
TATAACATTTAAAGAACTAAACTAAAGGAGTCTATTATGGGATCAGTATTAGGTCATTTAAAACCAGAACTGGTTTGGTACCATTTTGAGGAAATTTGTAAATATCCTCGTCCATCAAAAAAAGAAGAAAAAATTGCTGAGTACGTTGTTTCCGTTGGTAATCGATTAGGACTTCAAACAGAAAAAGATAAGTTTGGAAATATTGTTATTCGTAAACCAGCTACACCAGGATTGGAAAATCTTAAAACAGTAGTACTTCAAGGCCATATCGATATGGTTTGTGAAAAGAACAGAGACGTTGAACACGATTTTGATAAAGATCCGATTTATCCATACATAGATGGTGATTGGGTAAAAGCAAAAGGTACAACGCTTGGTGCAGATAATGGAATTGGTGTTGCATGCGCTCTTGCTGTTCTTGAAGCTAAAGATGTTGAACACGGACCACTAGAGTGTTTATTTACTCTTGATGAAGAAACCGGTTTAACAGGTGCATCAAGTTTAAAGAAGAATTGGCTTAAAGCTGATATTCTTATCAATATGGATTCTG
>JAKLIM010000613.1 GCA_022709605.1 Bacteroidota bacterium
TGTTCATCCTTGGGCTGGCGGGGTATACTATATGTCTGCTAGAGGAAGTGGATATAAGCCTTGGGAGTCTTTTACTTATTCTTTTTTAATGTCTACCTTTTTTTGGGAATATGGGATAGAAGCTTTTGCAGAAATACCTTCTGTTCAAGATTTAATCATCACTCCAGTTATTGGTTCAATCGTTGGCGAAGGGTTTTTTATTGCGAAAGGAAAAATTATCAAAAACGAAAGAAGGATATTGAACTCAAAATTCTTAGGAAATACTACACTTTTTATCATGGATCCTTTCAATGAATTATTGGATGTTTTTGGCTATAAAACTAAAAATAAAGTAGTGGCTTATTCAAGTTTTATTCCAATTGAGAGAAATCCTTTCACCAATAAACAAACTTGGGGAATGCAGATGGTATTGAAATTCTAATTTTTTTAAATTCTTTAGTTGTCTAAATTTTCATTAAACGAAGAGGGAAGTATTTGTGGAATAAATTTTATTAATAAGGGTAATAATAAACTTCCACCCGGTAATAAAAAAATAGTTAGGGAAGGAAT
>JAKLIM010000614.1 GCA_022709605.1 Bacteroidota bacterium
CAGCGAAAAGGTCTCTGCTCCATCCATTCCCGGCCCTTTACGCGAACTTCGGTTCTCCCTTCTCATGACACATGCTGATGCTTCGCCCACTTTCGAAAAACCTACGGAAGGCGGGCAAATAGAGGTTCTGGGCGCCCGCGTGCACAACCTCAAAAACATTGACGTTTCCATCCCAAAAAACGAGTTGGTCGTCATCACGGGTATCTCCGGCTCGGGCAAATCATCGCTGGCTTTCGATACCATTTTTGCCGAAGGTCAACGACGCTATCTGGAAAGCTTTGCCGCCTACGCCCGCCAGTTTATGGGCGACCTCGAACGCCCCGATGTGGACAAGGTATCCGGCTTATCGCCCGTCATTTCCATTGAACAAAAAACCACCAACCGCAACCCACGCTCCACAGTTGGCACCGTCACTGAAGTCTATGATTTCCTGCGCCTGCTATTTGCCCGTGTAGCAGAAGCGTTTTCCTACAATACCGGCAAGCGTATGGCGCGCTTCTCGGAGGATGAAATCGTGGCCCACATTCGTCAGGAAATGACTGGCCGGCG
>JAKLIM010000615.1 GCA_022709605.1 Bacteroidota bacterium
CAGTATATCTTGCCATTTTAAATTGTTTTAAGGTAGTGATTATGAATTCAGGTCAAATCCTTCGATAATCAAACTCTACCTTGGGTTATACTTAATAAAAATTATAATGATGCTGAAATAATTTCAGTAAAAATTAAACTCTTCTTCTTTTTGGAGGTCTACATCCGTTGTGAGGCATTGGAGTTACGTCGATAATTTCAGTAACTTCAATTCCACTGTTATGTAAAGATCTGATGGCAGATTCACGTCCGTTACCTGGTCCTTTTACATAAACTTTAACTTTCTTTAAACCTGCTTCAAGTGCTACTTTTGAACAATCTTCTGCGGCCATTTGAGCTGCATAAGGTGTATTCTTTTTAGATCCTCTGAAACCCATTTTACCGGCAGATGACCATGAAATCACTTCTCCTTTTTTATTGGTAAGAGAAATAATAATATTGTTAAAAGTCGCACTAACATGAGCTTCGCCCGTTGATTCAACGATAACTTTACGTTTTTTTGCTGTTGCTTTAGCCATATTACTTATTATTTAGTTGCTTTTTTCTTG
>JAKLIM010000616.1 GCA_022709605.1 Bacteroidota bacterium
CCATCAATAATGCAGCTATCCATGCTGCTGCCGATTAATGTTAAATCAACATTAACTACCAACGCTTCATTATATCTGCCGTTTGCAACTATTACAGTATCTCCATCTACAAAGATATTAATACATTTTTGAATAGAATCGCTGGCGGTTTCCCAAGATGTGAATGGAGGAGTACTGCTGCCGGTTTTGCTTACATACCGGATTGTAGCGGATGTTGATATTGTGAAGAGGAAAACTATAAAAAGTAAACTAAATATTCTCATAAATCACCTGTGAAAGGGTAATAAAAAAATCGGAAAGGGGATACAACGCCGAGTGGTTCAGAAAAACGGAAAATAAGAGGAGCATATAAGAGAACATTTACCATAAAATAAATTTCCTTAAAATTGTATAAGACTAATATATATAATTATTTTAATATATCAAAATGAATTTATTAAGAATTTATTATTTGATTAAGTTGTTTAATCTCGCGTGAGAATATTGAAAATCCCTCCGACAAGTCGGAGTGACGGAATGTCACTCCTACGGAGTTTATTAAGTTG
>JAKLIM010000617.1 GCA_022709605.1 Bacteroidota bacterium
ATCAAAGAATAAATTTTGCTTCGATTAAAAATCAAATGGATTATCCGGATTTTCTCGAAGTACAATTAAAATCTTTCCACGACTTTTTTCAAATGGACACGGCGACTGAAAGAAGGAAAACTGAGGGACTTTACAAAGTTTTCAACGAAAACTTCCCGATTGCCGACACCCGCAACAATTTTGTACTTGAATTTTTAGACTATTTTGTCGATCCTCCTCGTTATTCTATTTCAGAATGTATCGAAAGAGGTTTAACCTATAGTGTGCCATTAAAAGCAAGACTAAAACTTTATTGTACAGATCCTGAACATGAAGATTTTGAAACAATAGTACAAGATGTCTATTTAGGTACTATTCCCTATATGACCCCTAGCGGTACTTTTGTAATCAATGGTGCTGAAAGAGTTGTTGTGTCTCAGTTACACCGTTCACCCGGTGTTTTCTTTGGACAATCCTTCCATGCTAATGGAACCAAATTATATTCTGCTCGTGTAATTCCTTTCAAAGGTTCATGGATAGAATTTGCTACCGATATCAATAAT
>JAKLIM010000618.1 GCA_022709605.1 Bacteroidota bacterium
CCACGTCATATCCATGAGTTTTTAATGCATTATAGCCAACTGTGTTTGTGAGTGCAATAGTAGGCATATAAAAACACATGGCTAACAGCATCACCCAGAAAAAGGCATCCGGGTTATTTATCATTGGGAAACAAAAAACAGTCGCTCCACTTAAAATATGAAGAATAGCATATAATTTTTCTGCATTTATCCATTTATCCGCAATAATTCCGGTTAAAGTCGGCATAAAAAGCGATGAAATACCCAATGTTAAAAATACAGCACCAAATTCTGTGCTTCCCCAATGTTTGGTACCAAACCAATAATTTGCAATGGTAATTAACCAGGCTCCCCAGATAAAAAACTGGAGAAAATTCATCATAATTAACCTAAGCTTTAAGTTCATAAAACAACAATATTTTTAAAATGATTAATAGTCTTTCTTTCTTCTGTTGAGCTCGTCACGAATGGCTGATGCTTTTTCGTAATCTTCGTTTTCAATAGATTTTTTTAGTAAATCATCCAGTTCCTCAATCGAATATTTGGAATAAGGCATTTT
>JAKLIM010000619.1 GCA_022709605.1 Bacteroidota bacterium
TAGAATCAGAATTGATTGCAAGGGAGTTCAATTCCATTGTCGCCGAAAACTGCATGAAACCACAGCCGATTCATCCGCAGGAAGACAAATACAATTGGGAAGATGCAGACAAATTTGTGGCATTTGGAGAAAAAAACAAACAGGCTGTAATAGGGCATTGCCTTATGTGGCATTCCCAGATAGGGAGGTGGTTCTTTGTAGATGAAGAAGGTAAGGATGTTTCTCCGGAAGTTCTCAAGGAACGTATGCGTCAACACATTTATACAGTTGTGGGTCGCTATAAAGGCCGTGTTAAAGGCTGGGACGTTGTAAACGAGGCCTTTGAAGACGACGGCTCATACCGCAACAGCAAATTCTACCGGATACTGGGCAAGGACTTCATCAAATATGCTTTTCAGTTTGCCCATGAAGCCGACCCGGATGCGGAATTGTACTACAACGATTATAATGTAGAAACGCCGGCAAAATGCGATGCAATCACGGAACTTGTAAAAGAACTCAAGGCGGCCGGATGCAGAATTGATGCGGTTGGTTCC
>JAKLIM010000062.1 GCA_022709605.1 Bacteroidota bacterium
CCCGCAATGGCAAGTATCTCGTACCAATAAGATGCAGCCGACCAATCGGATTCAACTTTATAAGGAATCGGCATATAATCCTGCGGGGGTATAATTATTTCATTATCTATAAATTGGACTCTTACACCATATTCACGCATCATTTGCAGTGTCATATTAATATACGGACGGGAAATAATTTCGCCTTCCAAAGTTATTTTAATTCCATTAAGCGTGGTTGGAGCAATCATCATCAATGCCGAAATGTACTGACTACTCACATTTCCTTTAAGATGGATGTGACCACCTGTCAAAGCACTTCCAAAAATACGCAAAGGCGGAAATCCTTCATTTTCAATGTATTCAATTTTAGCTCCCAAACTAATTAACGCATCAACCAACAGTTTTATCGGACGTTGTTTCATGCGTTCGCTGCCTGTAATTACCCATTCGCCTACTGTTTTCGACAGAAAAGCAGTGAGAAACCGCATGGCAGTTCCCGCTGCTCCAATATCAAAAAAAGTTTCATTCGAGTCCATAGTTTCAACCATAACACGGGTATCGTCACATTCGGCAAGATTCTCAATTTCGTACGAGCTATATGACAATGCATCCAGAATCAAAGCCCGGTTGCTGATGCTTTTTGAAGCAGGGAGATTGATGATAAGGTTAATATTATCTACGGAAATATGTAAGTTTTTAGAGGTCATTTAATTATCTTCTTCAATTTGTTTTGTTTTGAATTCATCCAACTCTTTTCTCAATTCTTCAAGTATTTGATTTTCAGTAGGTAAATAGAGCTGATATTTTCCCGCAAGGATGGATTTATTATTTTCAGGCAATGTAAATCTGACAACACTTTCATTTTTATTGATTCGGCAATATAATATTCCCTTTTATGTTCATCCGAAATCCGTATAAGTAATTTATAATGGGACCAATTGAATTGCGAACGCAGTGTGTTCGCAATTGGGAATGTTCTGAAGAACTGTCTCATTAGTTCAAGTTGCCTTCCACCAAAACCGCTTCCAAACTCCGGTTGAAGTTGTTCCGATAAAAGTTTGATAAGATAAGTCCCATATTCGGCTCTTTCTTTTCCTTGTTGTTCTTCTTCCAAAATCCGTTTGCCAATTTTCCAATACATAATGGTTCGCTCCCAATTAACAGAGCGAATAGCATTATCTCTCGAGTGAAAGATAATCTCTCTTATTTCCTGAATAAATGATTGATCAACCAGCATAAATCAAACAGTAGAAATTATACCGCCAATTCGTAAATTTTCCGAATATCACTTTCAGTCAATTTCACAAAACTACCCATGGTATTTTTGCCTAATCCGGCAGTTTTTACCAGCGTTGGTATGTCTTCGGCTTTTGCCCCGAGTTGTGAAAAACGGATGGGCATGCCTATCGAAGTCATAAATTGTTCGTAACATTCGATGCCTTTGCGGGCAGTAATTTCAGGATGCTGGAAGTCCATTTCGCAACCCCAAACCCGAACTGCAAACTGAGCAAAACGCATAACATCCTGATTCATTACGAATTTCATCCATGCAGGAAACATAACAGCCAATCCGGCTCCATGCGCCACATCATAAAGTCCCGAAAGTTCGTGTTCCATTTGATGACTCGACCAATCCTGTTCGCGACCAACGCCACACAAATCGTTATGTGCCACCATTCCGGCCCACATCAGGTTGGCTCGGGCTTCGTAATCATTCGGATTGGCTAACGCTTTTGGAGTTTCATTGATTACAGTAAGCAAAATACCTTCGCAAAGTCGGTCGGTAATTTCTACATCTTTTGTATTTGTGAAATAACGTTCCATCACATGCGCCATCATGTCGGTTGCGCCACAGGCTGTTTGATAAGCAGGCAATGAGCAGGTGAGTTCAGGATTCAGAATTGAAAAAACAGGACGCAGTAAATCGCTGTTCGCTGCCCGTTTCAACATGCCATTTTCGTGCGTTATAACCGAACCGGTCGAACCTTCGCTTCCTGCAGCCGTCAATGTAAGTATTGTAGCCACCGGCAACGCTTTTTCAACTTGTTTTCCGGAATAAAAATCCCAGAAATCGCCTTCGTAAACTGCCCCGAGCGCAATTGCTTTGGCCGAATCGATAACACTGCCTCCACCAACGGCGAGAATAAAATCAATATTTTCTTTTTTGCAAATATCAATGCCTTCGTAAACCAGGCCACTGCGCGGATTTGGAACCACACCACCTAATTCGGCAAACTGAATATTTGATTCCTGTAGCGATTTTTTTACCCGTTCGAGTAATCCGCTTTTTACTACCGAGCCACTTCCGTAATGTATCAGCACTTTAGTTCCGCCAAAGCGTTGGATGTATTTTCCGGCTTGGTTTTCACGTTCTTTTCCGAAAACAAAATAGGTAGGACTATAAAAATTAAAGTTATTCATAATGTATTCCTCAACCCGCAAAGGGGAGCTGAGATTTGTATTTCCTGTGTAAATATTATTTGTTTTTTTTAATCAATTATCTTAATTTCATACTCTTTTTCAAGCGATAGTATGTTCATTCATAGATAATTTACTGATAATTTCATTACCCAATTCAGTTTTTTTCTTAATGTGATTCAGCACTTCGAGTACAAAAGGATTACTTTCGAAACTACCGCGAACCGATTCGAAATCCTGATGTTTCTGAGCCTCATCGCCATCAACTCCAAAACCGGTTTTGGCATTCAGATCGAATTCCTTTTTTGCATCGGCATAAATTAGTTTGTCTAATTTTACAACCGATTCTTTCCATAACTCAATCAGGTTAAAAATATCTTCGTAGTTAACTTCATCAACCGATTTTCGCCAATATTGTTCAAGTTTGCTCAATGCCCATGTCCATTCGTAATTATAATACTGATTGTGCATGGCTTCAAATTCCTGGTGGATCTGTTTTAATTCACAATTATTTTTTTCAATGTCACATAACAAATTGTCAATAACATTCTTCGGTGCGATCAATCCCGACAAGTCAATCCATTCGCCCAATCCTTTGTCTGTGCCGGGTTTCAATCGTGCTCGAACTTCCTCAATATTTTTAAATGTTCCTTCTTTGAGTCTGCTGATTAATGAGTTACCTAAAAATTTATTGACAGCAATATTATATAAATCAATGCCTTTATTCAACGACGAATTTTTAATACTACAATTTTGGAATGAATAAACATCGGTCGTTTCACCTGCAATTTTCTGAAGATTTTTCAAAACTTCAATGCCTTTCAACATTTTTGAGATGGTATAAGGACTCAGTAAATTGAAATTTATCGGATCCAGTTTATACGGATCTTTGCGGTTATCGCGTTTCGGCCATTTTTGAGCATCGCGTATGGTGCCAACGCTTCGCAAATTTACGCCCGGAACCAGAAAACTGTCGGTTGCGTTTTCAATTAAGTATGAAAATGGTAAATCAGAAGTATCGGAATGTTTGTAATGCCGACCCATAACAAGTGTAAAAGCACCAATTTTGGCTGGCCAGAGCAAATATGAATCGCTGGTTGTTTTCGAACCGCGTTCGCACAATCCCTGGTGAATCGGTCCTAATTTATACATGTGGTTGCTTTGGTTCGAGCCACTTCCGGCATTCAAAAACGAAAACATACCCGCAATAAGCAATGTCGATTTGTGATGCGAAACTGTGTAAGGACCTGCAAATATGGCAGTTGCCTCGCCGTGCATCCCCTGACAATTTGAAAAGAAAAGTGAATCGAGTGCCGAATAATGTTTGCCCAGAATGCAACCTTGTCCAATAAAACAACGCGAAACCAGCGTCGAATCGGTGACAGAAACTCCCGAACACAGAATAAAATCATTGCATTTTACACCCGAACCAATAATTACCGGGGCAAATTGATTGCTGTTAATTGATCCATTTTCGAGTAATGATGCACCTTCGATCACTGCACAATCGCCAACCCGTACATTTTTCAAACTTCCGCAATTGACAATTCTTACATTCTTTCCTATGTAACCGGTGGATGATAGTTGAGCTCTGGCATAATCATCTATTTGTTTCTGAAGATTTTGAATCAGCAACGGACGATGCCTGTAAAGGGTAAGAATATAAGCCAAGGGCGCTGAAAGATCATCGAATATCGGTATTTCACGGCCGCCACCTTCGTTCATAACAGGCACTTTTACCCCGTTTCCAAAAGTAGATTCTCCATCGACCAGAATTAAGTTAACATTTTCAATGTACGAATCATCATCAATCGTATAATTAGCAATATAATTGTCAATTTTATCAATAAATACATTATTGCCAATCGAACAATTATGTAAACAACAATTATTTAAGCCAGTATGTTTTTTTAAACCACCTGCCAGATCGATGACTTTATTGAAAATGCCCAATTTAATATTACCCGAAAAATGTACATTCGTAATAAAATCAGGTGAAAAATTTTCGACAACTTCTACTTGCTGCCATTTTTCGGCTGAACAACCAAATACGCTTAACGTGGCAATTTCCTTTTCAGTCAGATGACGGTATTCACTCATATTGTAATTATTTATTGTTCAAACTTTTATGTTCATATTTCTCCATTTTGCAATTTCTATTCTTCGTATTTTTGGAATAAAAAATCGTTATATGGATATCTTTCTACATGGATGGCTTTTATTTTATTGTACATCAATGTTTTTAACTGGTCAATATTTTGTTTTTCGCGTGCCGAAATAAAAATACAATTGTCGTGCATTTTCGACATCCAGGTGTTTTTCAATTCATCCAGCGTTATGTTTTCGCGTTTTACAGGCAGTAAATCATCTTCGTCTTTGGGAACATGAGTAAAAACATCAATTTTATTAAAAACCAGTATTGTTGGTTTTTCTTTCGGGTCAATTTCGCGCAGCGTTTGTTGTACAACATCAAGCTGCTCCTCAAAGTTTGGATGCGACACATCAATAATATGTATCAACAAATCTGCTTCGCGCACTTCATCCAAAGTTGATTTGAATGATTGAATCAAATGATGTGGTAATTTGCGGATAAAACCTACCGTGTCGGTTAGTAAAAAAGGCAGATTCTCGATAACAACTTTTCGCACCGTTGTATCGAGAGTTGCAAAAAGCTTATTTTCAGCAAAAACATCCGACTTGCTTAACAAATTCATCAATGTAGATTTACCCACATTGGTATAACCCACCAACGCCACACGGACCATTTTCCCCCGATTTTTTCGTTGGGTACTCATTTGCTGGTCAATTTCTTTCAAATTTTCTTTAAGCAATGAAATTTTAGTCAAAATAATCCGTCGGTCGGTTTCGATCTGTGTTTCACCCGGTCCACGCATTCCAATACCACCTTGTTGCCTTTCTAAGTGCGTCCAAAGGCGCTTCAAACGGGGCAACATGTATTGTAATTGTGCCAGTTCAACCTGAGTTTTTGCATTGGCAGTCTGTGCTCGTTTGGCAAAAATATCGAGAATCAGATTCGTACGGTCGAGAATCAGTACTTTTAATTCACCTTCGATAATTCTGAGTTGTTTGGGTGACAATTCATCGTCGAAAATAACCAATCCTATATCATTTTCGTCTATATACGATTTTATTTCCCGGAGTTTACCCGGACCAACAAATGTTTTGGGATTTGGAGTGTCAACGCGCTGAAAGAAAATTTTCACCGGTTCTGCACCTGCTGTATCAGCCAAAAAAGCCAATTCGTCAAGATATTCCTTCGATCGTTCTTCGTTTTGATGCTGGGTGATTAAACCCACCAATACAGCTCTTTCCTGGTATATTTCTGTTTGCATATTTTATCTGAAAAAACCGTTTGGAGTACACCAAACGGTTTTAATTATTTGTCCGATTGACCGTTGGTACAATCGTTCTGTTTATTTACTTGAATAAAAAATCGGTATTATTGAAGTCTGAAGTTAACAGGCAATGTATATTTTACACGCACTGCTTTACCACGTTGTTTACCCGGAGCCCAATTTGGCATGGATTTAATTACACGAATGGCTTCTTTGTCAAGACTTGGGTCAACACTACGAACAACTTCAACATCAACGATTGAACCATCGCGGTTTACTACGAACTGACAAATAACACGACCCTGAATACCGTTTTCCTGTGCAATAACAGGATATTTTACATTATCACCCAGATATTTCATCAATGCAGCATCGCCACCGGGGAACGAAGGCATGGTTTCAACCACCTGAAATACAACATTATCATCTTCTTCAACAATTGCCGGACCGGTTGATACAGGACCTACAACTTCTACACCTTTGTCTTTGTCATCTTCGGTGTTGATTTCTACTTCTGCAACTTGTACATCGTTTTCAACCACGTTCAGAATTTCCACAATCTCGGGTGCAGGTGGTGGAGGTGGTGGTGGTAACTCGGGAGCTGTTTGGATAATTTCAATTTCTTCCTCAGCCAACGCAGCGCCAGCCACGTCTTCGTATACAGTTACTTCTGATTTTGTCCATTCTAAACCAATGTAAAACAATGACAAAACCATTACTAATCCCATTATTAAATAAAGGAATTTTTTATCCTCCAGCGAGGCATTTGGTGATTTTTTTAAGTCCATAATTATGTTGTTTGTTATATTATTTTCAGATGGGCAAATGTACAATAAATTTTTTAAAGTTGATTTATTTGAATAATATTTTTTGTTATATTATATGAACTTTAAAAAACTCTTATTATTTCATGCACAAATATAATTTTTTTAGTTTTTCCCGTTTTAATGTTTTAATAAAACAAGTTTGTCTTTATCGTGTACAAAAATAATGTATCTTTGGGAGTTTTTTTAAAAAACTGAAATTTTTTTTCAAAAAAAACACAATTTAATTCAAAATCCAATTGAAAACTATGTTTAAAAAGCATATTTTAATAATAACTCTGTTGATTTTCTGTTCAAAGTTATTTTCGCAAGCAGGAACCGGTGTTTATACTTTTCTTGATTTACCGGTTTCGTCACGTTTAGCTGCATTGGGAGGAACCAATATTTCGATCAATGACAATGATATAAATTTCGCATTCCAAAATCCGGCATTACTTACAGTCGAAACAAATAATGTCATCGGGCTTAATATGGCCAATTATCTTGCCGATATTAAATTCGGTTCGGCTATGTATGCACGAAATCTGGATAAGAAAAACTTTTTTGCCGTTGGTATTCAATATGTTGATTATGGTACTTTTAAAGAAACTACCGAATTGAATGAGATTCTGGGCGAATTTACCGCTAAAGATATGGCCATTAATATTATTTATGCGCGTCCCATCACCAAGAGAATCACAGTAGGAGCAACTTTAAAGCCTATTTATTCTGTATACGAACGCTATTCAAGTTTCGGATTGGCACTGGATGCCGGTGTAAGTTATAATGATCCCGTACATTTCTTTTCGGCCGGATTAGTTGTGAAAAATGCAGGAACGCAGCTTAAAGGCTATTATTCCGACGAAACCGGACAGCATTACGAGCCATTACCGTTCAATATTCAACTTGGCGCCACCAAAAAACTGGCTCATGCACCTTTGCGTTTTTCGTTGAATCTTCATAATTTACAACGTTGGGATTTAAATTATTCAACCCTGAATTTATCTGGAGCAAACAACTCGACTACCAAAGTCAGCAATATTAGTTTTCTCGATATGGCATTTCGTCATGCTGTCATTGGTCTTGAGTTTTTGCCCGGAAAGAATTTCTATCTTGCCACTTCATACAATCATCGTCGTCATCAGGAACTTACGATGAATGGATTTAAAAGTATGGCCGGATTTTCGTTTGGCGGAGGCGTTAAATTATATAAATTTCAAGTGGGATTTGGCATGAGTCAATATCAGGTTGGGAATTATTCGTACCAATTTTCAATAAGTACTTCGCTGAATGAATTCAGACTTTAAGCATTCGGGATGACAGAACTCCAATTCTACCCGGGATGACAGAACTCCGATTCTGTCAAAATATTAATATTTCATTTTAAAAAAAGCAAATTTTCCAATACAATTTCAATGAAAAAAATAATAGTTGCAATAGATGGATTTTCGTCGTGCGGTAAAAGCACAATGGCGAAAGAACTGGCGCACGAAACAGGTTATATTTATGTCGATACCGGTGCAATGTATCGTGCCGTATCATTATTTTGTATCCGAAATGGATGGATGACAGAGACGGAAATGATTGAAGATCAGATTGAAAAAAATATATCGTCCATTCAGCTCGAATTTAAAACCAATGCCGGTGGCAAAGCCGAAATGTATCTGAACGGCGAAAATGTAGAAAACGAAATACGTACCCTTGAGGTTGCCAACGGTGCAAGCAGAGTGAGTACGTTGGGTTTTGTTCGTCGCGAATTGGTTCGTCAACAACAAATAATGGGACTTCAGAAAGGCATAGTGATGGATGGCCGTGATATTGGTACGGTGGTTTTTCCTGAAGCCGAATTAAAAATATTTCTTACCGCCTCTGCCGAAATCCGGGCACAACGAAGATATGATGAAATGGTAGCCAAAGGTGAAACAGTAAACTTTGAAGATGTGCTTGCCAATGTAAAAGAGCGCGACGATCGTGACCAAAACCGTGCTGAAAGTCCACTCCGCAAAGCCAGCGATGCCATTGTTATCGATAACTCGACATTATCAATTCGTCAACAACAGGAAATTTTACGAACATTATTTGCAGAAAAAACGTTAGATTAATTTGCTTTTCAAATATTTTCAAATTTTTTTTTAATCATTTTGGATTTAATTGAAATTGTAAATAGTAAATGTCTAAATCGTAAATCAAAAAATGTTAAATATCGAAATTGATAAAAAATCCGGATTCTGTTTCGGCGTTGTGAATGCCATTAAAAAGGCTGAAGAAGAACTTGCCAAAGGTGATGTTTTATATTGTTTGGGCGATATTGTTCATAACGGACAGGAAATAAGCCGGTTAGAAAACCTGGGATTAATCACCATTAATCACGAACAGTTTGCAAATTTAAAAGATGCAAGGGTTTTATTGCGCGCTCATGGCGAACCTCCGCTCACTTATCAAATAGCCAAAGAAAACAACATTACTTTGATCGATGCTTCGTGTCCGGTGGTTCTCAAATTGCAAACCCGAATTAAGAATGCCTTTGAATCAGCTCCTTCCGACGATAATCAGATTGTAATATACGGCGAGATTGGTCATGCCGAAGTCAATGGATTATTGGGACAGACTGATAATAAGGCAATTGTAATTGAGAATGAATCTGATTTGAAAAAAATTGATTTTACTAAAAAAATCAGAATCTTTTCGCAAACCACAAAATCGCTTGATGGGTTTAATAAACTTGTGGAAAATGTAGCAGAAAAAACCGGAAGCCAACAAAATTTTGAATTTTCTGACACAATTTGTCGTCAGGTTGCTAATAGAATTCCAAATATTACTACTTTTGCACAGCAAAAAGATATCATAATTTTTGTCAGCGGTAAAAAAAGTTCGAACGGAAAAGTTCTGTACGAACACTCAAAAAAAATAAATGAAAATACTTTTTTGATTTCATCTGCCGACGAAGTTATGGATTTGAATCTTGATTTAACAAAAAGTATAGGAATTTGCGGTGCCACTTCCACACCAAAATGGTTGATGGAAGAAGTTGCTGAAAAAATTTCCGGCTTACAGAAAGTTGAATGATTCCCCTTAGATTGTTTATAAAAAAATCACACCAAAATTTTATTAAATCGAAGGTATTAAAGTATAAATATATTTTATTGACATTATGAAATACGGAATTAAGTGTATTGGTTTATTAACATCAGGGGGTGATGCACCCGGAATGAATGCAGCTATCCGATCGGTAACACGTGCTGCAATTTTCAATGGCATCCGCGTAAAAGCGGTCTATCGTGGATATAAAGGATTGATTACGGGCGAAATAAAAGAATTTCAGACTCAAAATGTAAGTAATATTATTCAACAGGGTGGAACAATTCTTAAAACTGCCCGCTGCGAGGAATTTAAAACTGTAGAAGGTCGAAAAGTTGCTTACGAAACCATGATGCGCGAAGAAATTGATGCTTTGGTGGTAATTGGCGGCGACGGCACTTTTACCGGTGCGCGCATTTTTGCTCAGGAATTTAATGTGCCAATAATTGGATTGCCCGGAACCATTGATAATGATTTGTTTGGCACCGATTCGACCATTGGATACGACACAGCATTAAATACGATTATCGAAGCGGTTGATAAAATTCGTGATACGGCTTCGTCGCACGAACGTCTCTTTTTTATTGAGGTAATGGGTCGCGATGCCGGTTTTCTGGCTCTGAACAGTGCTTTGGCTTCGGGAGCAGAGGCTGCAATCATTCCTGAACGCGAAACTCAGGTTGACCAACTGGAGGAACTGATTAAAAACGGTTTCCGCAAATCGAAAAACAGCAGCATTGTAATTGTGGCCGAAAGTGAAGTAACCGGTGGAGCAAACGGACTTGCCGAACGCATGCACAAAGAACATCCCGAATACGATGTGCGCGTAACTATTCTCGGTCATATTCAGCGCGGTGGTTCGCCAACTGCTTACGATAGAATTCTTGCCAGTCGCATGGGAGTTGCCGCTATCGATGCTTTGTTAGATGAGCAACGCAGCATTATGATTGGCATTGTGAATGATGTAATTGTTCATGTTCCGTTCACCAAAGCCATTAAAGATGATAAGCCTGTAAACGAAAATTTACTTGGAGTAATACAGATTTTATCGATTTAAGAATTTCCATTGAAAACTTTCCACTAAAATTTTAATTATTGCCTCCAAAGTTCCCTTTCGGATATTCTGGAGGCATTTTTATATTTAAATATAAAATATAAATCGTAAATGATTAAATCGTAAATGATTAAATTGTAAATGATTAAATCGTAAATGGTAAATATTTAAATTGTAAATGATTTTATGAATACAAAATCAATTTTATTCGTTTGCCTGGGAAATATTTGCCGATCGCCCATGGCAGAGGCTGTATTTCAACGAATTGTATCAGAAAACGGTCTGACTTCAAAATTCGAAATTGATTCGGCCGGCATGTTGGCATACCACAAAGGCGAATTAGCCGATAGCCGAATGCGTTACTTTGCTGCGAAAAGAGGCTATCATCTTACGCATCACTCGCGCCCTTTTGCTTCTTCCGATTTCGATAATTTTGACATGATTATTGGCATGGACGATCAAAACATTGACGCATTAAAAGCCAAAGCCATGACGATGGAAGAAAGCAACAAAATTTATCGCATGGTCGATTTTTGTGTTAATTTACATGCTACACACGTTCCGGATCCCTATTATGGTGGCGATCAGGGTTTTGAAAATGTAATTGATTTATTGGAAGATGCGTGTGCCGGGCTGTTTACACATTTGAAAGTTTGAAAGTTTGAAAGTTTGAAAGTTTGTCCCGATAGCTATCGGGATTGAAAGTTTGAAAGTTTGAGAGTTTGAGAGTTTGAAAGTTTGTCCCGATAGCTCCCGAAGTCTCGGGACGGGATTGAAGATTTGAAGATTCCACTCAACGTTTAAATTTCTTATTTTCTATTTTCTAATTCCCCAATTTCTAATTCCTCAATTTCTATTTTCTCAATTTCTATTTTCCCAATTTCTATTTTCTATTTTCCCATTTTCTCATTTTCAAAAGCTATTTTATCGTTACCATTGTTGCTCCAAATCCATACTCGCGAAACGAAGCATCCTGAAAGTAATACGTTTTATAGCGCGATTTCAATTGTTTTTCGATTTCACTGCGTAGCACTCCTTCTCCTTTGCCATGAATAAATACAATCTTTTGCCCTTTTCGTGTTTTGTTTTCACTGATTACGGCATGAAATTTTTCCATTTGCAAATTTAGCATGTCTGCATTTTCCATACCGGCAGTGGTGTCAACTAATTCATTGATATGCAAATCCACTTCAATCACATCAGCCGTTTGTTGACGAAGCGTGATTCTTGGCCGCTTGGTTTCTTCTTTGTGCAACATGGCATTCTTAATTTCGGCGGGCGAAATGTCGATTAATTTCTGATTTTCTTTTTCCGAAATTATATCAATGATCATTGCCAAATCATCGAAATAATCATTCTCGGTAAAACTGTGCAATTTGTAGAATTTTACTGCATTAATTTTCAGCTGCACGTCAAGTACATTTTGCGGAGTATATGTTTTACCTTGTTTGAAAGGAATAATTTGAATACGCAGATTTTCCCAGGCATTGAGTTGGTCTTTAGTAATTTGAGTCAGCTCTTCCTGCATATTTGGCTCAATCAAACCATTCGATACACTTTTCAGATTCCCATTTTCGCCGTTTATTATATTGTAATAAAGAAAATAGTTGCTATCGTTAACCAAATAACAATCGTACGAAGTGGTTTGTAATTGTTTGACGTCCAATGGGAAAAATGCCAAAAGCGCTTTTAGTGTTTCGCCTTCGGGAGTCTCTATTATAGGTTCTAACCTCACCCCCAACCCCTCTCCTTGAGGAGAGGGGAGCTTAGGTTCTGCAATTGAAGAAGCTGATTCAGCATTAATATTCTTTGAAGAGAAATCTCTTTTTGGGAAATTCGTTTCTTTGTTCACAGCTCCAACCATTACACATTCCTTTTCCAATACCGGAATCTCAAATCCATCCGCATCTTCCACGTACAACATTTTCTTCAATTCATCCACGCGGACTACCATTCCGCCGCCTACTGCGTTCAGAAAACGCACTGTATCACCTTTTTTTATCATGATTTTATTTTTACAAGAGGGTGTGCCTAATTCAAGGGAGCATGCCCCTTTGTTTGTTGCCACATTTTTATTTACTTTTGCACAAAAATACTACAATTTATTTACTCCCGTGAATACTATCTCCGAAAACGCTCCGATTTATATTGATGAATACAATTATCCCTTGCCGGATGACCGAATTGCGAAATATCCGTTGGCTCAACGCGACTCTTCAAAACTGTTGATTTACAGGGATGGCAATATTTCGGAAAATGTATTTGCCAATATTTCAGGCTATTTGCCCGAAAGTAGTTTGCTGGTTTACAATAATACCCGTGTAATTCAGGCCCGATTAATATTTCAAAAATCGACAGGCGCACATATCGAAGTGTTTTGTCTGGAACCTTTATCACCTGCCGATTATGCACAGTCCTTAAGTTCGAACGCTCAATGCGAGTGGAAATGCATGGTTGGAAATCTGAAAAAGTGGAAAGAAGGAATTTTGACCAAAAATATAAATATTAATGGTATTAACGTGGATTTTAATGCTGAGTTGCTCCATACGGTAGAAAATACGCACACAGTCAGGTTTAGGTGGGACAATGCGAATGTACATTTTGCCGAAATACTCGAAAATGCCGGTGAACTGCCCATACCACCTTATTTGCACCGAAAAACAGAAACCGGTGATCTGATCGCTTATCAAACCGTTTATTCAAAAATTAAAGGTTCGGTAGCGGCTCCCACAGCCGGATTGCATTTTACTTTGGAAGTTTTAAACAGTCTGGAATCGAAGAATATTGAAACCGAAGAAGTAACACTTCACGTGGGTGCCGGAACATTTCAACCCGTTAAGAAACAAGATATTGCTGAACATCAA
>JAKLIM010000620.1 GCA_022709605.1 Bacteroidota bacterium
TATAATAGTTGCCTTTCTTAATCAACAAACAACGATCAGGATGTTATGTTTCTTCTGTAAGTGATTGAATGATTGAGGGCCTGGTTTGTTACTTAAAATTCACACCCATTTCCAATTTGCACAATCACGAAAAATTTTCTACTTTTGCAGCCCATAAAATTATGACCGTGTTTCAATAGTTAGCCCCGCACTACCTGGGTTGAAGGCTTAAAATACAGGTTCGTATGGAAATCAGGAAATGGCCTCGTAGTTCAATGGATAGAACGGAAGTTTCCTAAACTTTAAATATAGGTTCGATTCCTATCGAGGCTACAAATATCCAATTTTACTTTTCTTTAAGAACACCTTAAAACCCTGTAAATACAGGGTTTTTTGCTTATTATAGTTAAATGAAATTAAATAAATAAGGGCTAAAATCAAGATAATTCATCCCCTAATTAATTTTTTTATCACTACAATCCGAAGCAAGAAAAGCAGCAAGTGAGAGAAAGAACAAGGATAATGAGTTATTAATCCGATTAAAACTTGCCGCTATA
>JAKLIM010000621.1 GCA_022709605.1 Bacteroidota bacterium
ACAATAATTGGCAACAATAAAAATATCAGGGTGTATGGAAATGATAAATTTATCCGGGTGGAAGGAGTTTCAGCACCATCCACAATAGCTTTGTATGATGTAGCCGGACGAATGTTGAATACACAAAGTATTTCTTCGGATAGGTTAACCATTGATATTCCTGTACCGGGAGTTTATTTGGTGAAGATTTTTGATAAAGAAGAAACATTCGTTACGAAGGTAATTTGTAAATAAAGTAGTAAGGGACAAGCGGTTTCCATACCGCTTGAAAAAGGGTAAGAAATCTATTAAAAGAAAAATTTAACGCAAAGTTGCAAAGATTCAAACATCTGATAATCAAAAGGAAAAGAAAGAACGCAAAGGGAAAAACTTTCAGTTTTTCTTTGCGACTTTGCGACTTTGCGTTCAAAAAATAAAATTTTGTAACGAAGTATTGTAAATAATATTAAACTATTTTTATTGCTCGTACTTACTAACATTTAAACTGAATAAACTATGTAGGGATTTACTTTTTCAAATACAAACTCAAATTTTT
>JAKLIM010000622.1 GCA_022709605.1 Bacteroidota bacterium
GCGTACAGGTGCGGTTGTGATTTGCTTTCAAACTTGCTGTAGCTTAGGTCTTTGACAACTGAAACAAGCGCTAAACGCTCCCGCCGAACGTTGTGATTTGCTTTCAAACTTGCTGTAGCTTAGGTCTTTGACAACATACTCTCAATATAACGAGAGCCGGCCCGGGTTGTGATTTGCTTTCAAACTTGCTGTAGCTTAGGTCTTTGACAACACTTTTTGGCCGATAACGCGCATGGTTGTGATTTGCTTTCAAACTTGCTGTAGCTTAGGTCTTTGACAACCCCTCGACAATGTGGATGGCTTTAAGACAGTTGTGATTTGCTTTCAAACTTGCTGTAGCTTAGGTCTTTGACAACATGCAAAATATTCGGCTGCAACCCCAGCCAGTTGTGATTTGCTTTCAAACTTGCTGTAGCTTAGGTCTTTGACAACAACCGACAGGTCCGTAGGCGTACAGGTGCGGTTGTGATTTGCTTTCAAACTTGCTGTAGCTTAGGTCTTTGACAACTGAAACAAGCGCTAAACG
>JAKLIM010000623.1 GCA_022709605.1 Bacteroidota bacterium
GGTAGAAAATAGGCGGTTATTCTTGGTAAAAATATTTTTTTGAAAATTGTATAAAATACATGCTTTCAAGTCATTAAATGAAAAAAGGAGGTCGTTAAACCTCCTTTTTGCGGTCCGGACGGGACTCGAACCCGCGACCTCCGCCGTGACAGGGCGGCATTCTAACCAACTGAACTACCGAACCATTTTTCTAAAGCGATGCAAAAGTAATTTTTCCTTTTGAATTTTCAATAGGTCGACAAAAATATTTTCACTTTAATTTAAAAAAAGTGAAGTGAACACTCCCATAGTTTCGCTCCTGGAAAAACTGAGGGCGATCCTCAAAATTATAACTACCTGAATGCTCAAGTATTAAGCAGCCATCGGGCTTTAATATATCCTTTTCAAAAACCATATCGGGAATTATCTCTATCCCCTCAAGCGCATAAGGCGGATCGGCAAAAATTATATCGTATTTATAATTACAAGCCTTTATAAACTGAAATGCGTTACCCTTAATGGTATGAATTTGCTTCAGATTGAGTTCACGA
>JAKLIM010000624.1 GCA_022709605.1 Bacteroidota bacterium
CATAGGTAGGGAGGGATATGATTTACGGCTTCTTCGTAGGAATACGCGAAGGTGGGAATGCCGTCCTCGCAATCGAACAGTCGGAACGTGTTATGGTCGATGACATCGGTGGGAGTGGCAGTCAGCCCCAGGGTGATCGTGTTGAAATAATCCAGGATTTCCTGGTAAGTATTGTAAATGCTGCGGTGACTTTCATCCACGATGACTATATCAAAGAAATGCGGCGACAGTGGGTTGTTTTCATCCCGGATGATGTTCAGCATACCGGGATAGGTAGATACATAGATCCGCCGGTTGGTAGCGATTTCCTTTTCGTACTGTTTGGGCCAGCGCGGTTCGTTGGGAAGGTGTTCCTTGAATGCTTCCAGAGTTTGGTCGCGCAGCGCAATCCTGTCGACCAGGAACAAGGCCCTTTCGACCCATCCCGCGCGCATGAGGGCATCCACCAGTGCGATGCAGGTACGGGTCTTGCCCGTGCCCGTAGCCATTACCAGCAGAAATTTCGTCCTCCTGTTTTCGATCTCCTCCT
>JAKLIM010000625.1 GCA_022709605.1 Bacteroidota bacterium
AGCGACGGGGGAATGTTACGATTCCTTTCAGACGGTTTGAAAGCCTTTATGCCTTTTGACCTTTCTTCATTAAACCTTTCTGACAATTCTTCATCGGAAAGCAAAACATTTATTTTTCTGCCCGTGACATCAATTTCGATAATATCTCCGGTTCTGAGAACTGCAATTTCACCTTCAGAAGCTGCTTCCGGAGAAACATGCCCTAGGGATAGTCCGGATGTGCCCCCGGAGAATCTCCCGTCGGTTATGAGTGCACATTTTTTATCGAGCTGTTTCGATTTAAGATAGGAGGTAGGGTAAAGCATTTCCTGCATTCCGGGTCCGCCTTTGGGACCTTCGTATCTTATAACCACAGCGTCGCCTGCCTTTACTGACCCGTTGAGTATGCCGTCGACAGCTTCTTCCTGCGATTCGAATATTACTGCCGGACCCCTGAAACTGAAAAGCGATGGGTCGATTCCTGCTGTTTTTAAAATGCAGCCATTTCTTGCAATATTACCGTACAGCACAGCCAGGCCTCCGTCTTT
>JAKLIM010000626.1 GCA_022709605.1 Bacteroidota bacterium
AAAGCAGGCTGAATAAATTAACACCCCGTAATAGAACTTATGAAATCCTAGAAGGTCAGAGTCAAATTGGAATTGGAGCTGAATATTATTTGCACAGAAGAGACAAATATCCATCAATTACAATTTCTTTAACTACAAGTGCAAAAAGTAATACTTACAATTGGATACATGTTGATTTTCATAAAATCATAAAAAAATAACGGCCCATAACAGGTCGGTATATGCAATTGGCTTACATGCCGCGAAAACTTCGTGGCTAAAGCGAAAAATTTGTAATGGCGGCATGTGCTGGCCCGCTGACGCGGGCTCTCCCGCTTTGGTGTCACGGTTTTTGCGTACCCCGAAAACCTTGTAACGAAAAGAACGATACTACATACCACCACGAGTGCAAAAACGCGCGCCACCGCGATGCTGCGCCAACATGCACATACCGCCAAACGTTAGCTGCAAGCATTAACTAACTGAATCATGCTCAATACTATAACAAATAGAAAACTCTCAATCATTATGATAAGCTCCATATTAAG
>JAKLIM010000627.1 GCA_022709605.1 Bacteroidota bacterium
TGCCCGAATTTAAAACTGCAGAATTCATAACAGAAAACGGCAAATATGTTGTAGGTCGTGAAATTGAGAAAATGTCTAAAAGATGGTACAATGTGGTCAATCCGGATGACATTTGCAACCAATACGGAGCCGACACTTTACGATTGTATGAAATGTTTTTGGGTCCGCTCGAACAAGCAAAACCATGGAATACCGCCGGAATTACAGGAGTTTCAGGTTTCTTAAAAAAATTATGGCGTTTGTATTTTGATGATAATGGTTTGATTGTGACCAACGATGAACCAACGGCAGAAATGTACAAATCGCTACACAAAACCATTAAAAAAGTAACGGAAGACATCGAGAACTTCTCGTTTAACACTTCTGTTTCACAATTTATGATTTGTGTGAATGAGTTGGCTCAAGCAAAATGTAATCACCGAAAAATTTTAGAACCATTAGCCATTTTGGTTTCGCCTTATGCTCCTCATATCGCTGAAGAATTATGGAGTCAATTGGGTCATGAAGGTTCGGTTTCAACGGTA
>JAKLIM010000628.1 GCA_022709605.1 Bacteroidota bacterium
AATGATCACCTTGCTCAAACAATCGCCCCTGGCCGTGGGTCGCGACGAAATCCTCGTTGCCGGAGAAAAAGAATTCCAGTATGCCGAATTCAACGAAAAACACGGCGTTCCGCTCATTCACCCCATCGTCGAAGACCTTATCAGGGAAGGCGAAAAAGCCGGTGTCCCCTTTGATTGTAAACCGGTCGTTGAGCCGGCATGAGGTATGAAATTCAAAATAGGGAATAGCGATTAGTTAATAGCGATTAGGGAAAATTTCGTTTTCCATTTTCCATTTTCCATTTTCCATTGTCCCTCCTTTCTATCAACCCCCTAAAACAATCGGTGAAATGCCCCGATTCTTCGGTATAAAATTAAACATTTAGTTGACAAACTAAATATTTAGTTATATCTTTGTCTCGTCGTACAACATCACACATTTCATGAGACTGTTCCATCGAAATAATGCACCGTGTTTGTGTCTTATAATAATGTTGCAGATTTGCCTGGCACCTGGTCAAGGTGTTTATGGCCAACAGCGGGA
>JAKLIM010000629.1 GCA_022709605.1 Bacteroidota bacterium
CGGAATGTATGCAATCACCTCGAATTTGTTTGTCAAACGCACTTTCGCTACTTTACGCAAAGCGGAGTTTGGTTTCTTAGGTGTTGTTGTATACACACGTGTACACACCCCTCTACGCTGAGGACATGCATCTAAAGCCCTTGATTTAGAAGGCCATTGAAGCGATTCTCTTCCTTTTCTTACTAATTGTTGAATTGTAGGCATTCGTTACTCTTTAAAAATTTTGGACTGCGAAGGTAGGGAAAAAAAGTAACAATGCAAATATAAAGCCTGTAGAAGTTTATATTTTTTGTAGTCTTACCTTCCCTCCGAAGGCAGTTACTACAGAAAGAAGTCATTCAATCGTGGAATTTTCCTTCTGAAGTGGGTGCAAAGATACATACTTTTTCCCATTTGTGGAAAATTATTGCATATTAATTTGGGGTTAAGATTGCATTTCCCGGAAGTTTTTCAGCCTTGTCGTGTAATTTTCGACAAAATTCATTGTTTTTCAATTACTTAGGTGTTTAACAAAAAAAACG
>JAKLIM010000063.1:0-235 GCA_022709605.1 Bacteroidota bacterium
TTTACTTGTTTCCATATTGGGCTATTGTATTGTTCGTTTCAATAAATATAAATTACTAACGAAAGGAAATTAAAACTACTGGTTATTTATTTAGAATAGTCAGAATTATCGTTTGGTTCCCAAGGATACGTTTTTTTAAATTTATTGGTAATGCTTATTTTTGATTATAAAAATAAAGGCAATCATTCTTTGGAAGTAAATTGAATCGTTTGTCTGTTTTTCTAACATTCGATAG
>JAKLIM010000063.1:245-13502 GCA_022709605.1 Bacteroidota bacterium
AGGTTTGCTGAATTTTCGGCATCCCTCTTCTTTTTTTTAAAATATTTGATGGGTAGGTATTAATTTGCAGTGTCGGCTTTTTGTTGATTATATTTTGAAAAATGTAAAATTCGCAGTATCTTAGTACGATTTTTAAAAACACAAACCAAAGGGTTTAAACATTTATGTATCATGGAAAATAATTATTGTATCATAATGGCAGGAGGCGTTGGAAGTCGCTTTTGGCCTTTCAGCCGAAATGATCGTCCCAAACAGTTTCTTGATTTTTTTGGTACCGGTCGCTCATTACTTCAAATGACTTTCGATCGTTTCAGACATGTGGTTCCTGTCGAAAACATCCTTATCGTATCAAATGTAATTTATAAGGATCTGATTTTGGAGCAATTGCCTGAGATAAAAACAAATCAGGTATTGCTTGAACCAAACAGACGTAATACCGCTCCATGCATTGCTTATGCAGTCAATCGCATCAAAGCAATGACCAATAAAGCCAATATTATTGTTGCTCCATCCGATCATTTGATTGTACGTGAACTCGATTTTATTGAAACTATAAAAACAGGAATCGATTTTATTGAAAAAAACGATTATTTGCTCACATTGGGTATAAAACCCAGCCGTCCCGAAACCGGATACGGTTACATTCAGATTGATGATGGCGAAACAAGCCTGAGAAAAGTAAAAACGTTTACTGAAAAACCGAACGCTGAATTGGCTCAAATATTTTTTGAAACCGGTGAGTTTTACTGGAATTCAGGTATATTTTTATGGAGCCTTCAGACCATTGACAATGCATTTAACACTTTATTGCCCGATGTAGCCAATCGATTTAATGAAGGTGCTCAGTTCTTCAATACACCTGATGAACAAGTATTTATTGATAAAATGTTTCCTTCGTGCCCCAATATTTCCATCGATTATGGAATAATGGAAAAAGCTCAGAATGTATATGTTTTATGTTCTGATTTTGGATGGACAGATTTGGGAACCTGGGGCTCATTGTACGAAATGTCGCCTAAAGACGATAAAGGGAATGTGGCTCTGAAGTGTAAAACATTGTTTTACGAAAGCAGCAATAATATCATTGCGTTACCAACCGAGAAATTAGCGGTGGTGCAAGGTTTGGACGATTTCATTGTGGCCGAATCAGACAACGTGTTACTGATTTGTAAAAAAGAAGAAGAACAGCGCATTCGTCAGTTTGTAAACGATGTTACACTTAGTTTTAATGGTAAATATAATTGATTTATAACACATTAGAATAAAGATTAAAGAGCAAAGAGCAAAGATAGTTCGACGATAGTAATCGCTCCGATGCATCGGGACGGTAGACCTAATTTCAAATTAACATTACAATAGAATTAAAACTTAAAATTATGGGATTTTTCAATTTATATAAACCTAAAGAATATAAATACAGGTATATTTATTACGATCCTAAAAAAGAGGCTCTGAAGGAACGCGAAAAGCAGGAAACAATTGCCGAACAAGTACGCAATGGCGAATACAAACCAACTATTCGTCGGGGCACGTTTCGTGAAATGGCCGATAAAAATAAAAACTTCAGGAATCAGCAAACTCGCCAGTCAAATATCAGGATTGTCATTATTATCATAATATTGCTGGCCATTGCTTATTTTTTGCTGAAATAAATATATGAGTGATATAATCCATTTATTGCCCGATTCAGTTGCCAATCAGATAGCTGCAGGCGAAGTAATTCAACGACCTGCATCTGTGTTAAAAGAATTAGTTGAGAATGCTATTGATGCCGGAGCTGATTTTATACGGATTATAATTAAAGACGCCGGAAAAACGCTCATACAAGTCATTGATAATGGCAAAGGTATGAGCGAAACCGATGCCCGCATGGCTTTCGAGCGTCATGCTACCTCAAAAATCAAAGAAGCCTCCGATTTATTTTCCTTACGTACCATGGGTTTCCGGGGCGAAGCGCTGGCTTCGATTGCCGCTATTGCACAGGTTGAACTTCGAACCCGCAGGGCAGAAGATGAGCTTGGCGTCATGGTGGAAATTGCCGGGACCAGGGTATTTAAACAGGAGGCAATTCATTGTGATTCAGGAACTTCATTTCTGATAAAAAATCTCTTTTTCAATGTTCCCGCCCGACGACGGTTTTTGAAAAGTGATAATGTTGAGAAATCACATTTGTTAAACGAATTTTATCACATTGTGCTGGTTAATCCGCAGGTCGAATTTTCGTTGTACGATGGCGATGATGAAATATTCCGTTTGCCACCCTCTAATTACAAAATCAGGATTGAAAACGTATTTGGCAAAAACCTGAAGAAAAGACTTCAGCAACAACTGCTTACGATTGAAACATCAACCAATATTATTTCTATAAATGGTTTTGTTGGCAAACCAGAGTTTGCTCAGAAATCGCCTTATCAGTACTTTTTTGTGAATGGACGTTACATGCGGCATCCTTATTTTCACAAAGCTGTTATGCTGGCTTACAATCAGTTAATACAAGCATCCGAAAGTCCTAATTACTTTATTTATTTCGAAGTTGACCCGGGAAGCATAGATATAAATATCCATCCCACCAAAACAGAAATTAAATTCGAAAACGAACAGGCCATTTGGTCCATTCTGAATGCTACCGTTAAAGAAGCGCTGGGAAAGTTCAATATTATTCCATCCATCGATTTTGATCAGGAAGGTGCCCCTGAAATTCCAATGGCCGGTTCAGTTGAAAATATTCTACCTCCGCAAACCAATTTTAATCCCCATTACAATCCGTTCCGGGCTTCCACGTATAAACGACCCGACATGGATTGGGATAAGTTGTACGGCGGTTTTGAACAAAAAAATGAACCAATCCTTCCCGAAAACACGGATTACAAAAGAGATGATATTTTTGCTTCAAAATCGGAAACGATAGATCAACAGCAAACGATTGAAGATGAAGACATTATTTCGTCATCTAATTTTCAGTTTAAAAATAAATATATTCTTACGAATGTAAAATCAGGAATGTTGCTGATTGATCAACACAGAGCGCATGTGCGGATTTTATTCGAAATGTATTTGAGTCAGATTCAAAATCGAAAGGGAATGTCACAACAAATTCTTTTTCCGGAAGTTTTAGTGCTTGATTCAGAAAGTAGTTTGTTTTTCGATCAGATAAAAAATGAATTAATTACCGTTGGTTTCGATTTCGAAAATGCCGGTGAAAACTCATATCATGTGACGGCCATTCCTTCGCAACTTGGTTCTGTGAGCGTCATCAGTTTGCTGAATGAAATGATTGCGGCTATCAAACAAACCCAACAAAATCCGGTGCGTTCGTTCCATGAATCGCTTGCACTGTCGCTAGCTAATGCAACCGCTTTAAAATCAGGTCAATCCCTATCGTCAGAAGAAATGAATGATTTGATTAATAAACTTTTTTCGTGTTCCAATCACAACTATACGCCTGATGGCAAAGTAGTTCTGTCGATCATTACCAACGAAGAGCTTCAATCAAAATTCAGGTAAACAGCTTTAGTTTTCAAACCAAAAAAGCATATTGATGTTGGTCAATATGCTTTTTTTTATAATATTTTGAATCAAATTTTTACTTGCTTGACGAATGTTTTTTCTTCAATGCTTTAAATAAAATGAAAATATTAGTCAGCATGTAAGCAAAAAACACCCAAAGCCATATTATTTTACTTCGAATTGCAAGTACCGAATAGTCTCTTTGCCATTTGTTTGGTGTATAGTTTTCAGGGTCATAATTCAACGACAAATAACTATCAACAAGTTGAAAACCAACCAGAACTAATAGCATAAATGAAATAATGATCATTACTTTAAAGGTGACTTTCATATGAAATAAAATTTATTTTTTTTAATGTAGTTAATAAATTGTTGCAAAAATAATATATTTGATTTAAAAAATCTTTATCAAAAAAAATTTTTTTAATAAATGTTGAATTGTTTCTGAGAACCGGCTCATTACATAACCGGTTCTCAGATTTATTTTTAATACCTGTAATGTTCCGGTTTGTAAGGACCATTTTCGTTAACACCTATATACTGAGCCTGTTCGGGTGTTAATTTGGTGAGTTTTACACCCAATTGTTCAAGATGCAAACGCGCTACTTCTTCATCCAAATGTTTTGGCAATCGATATACATCAATCTCGTATTTTTTGGTGAAAAGTTCAATTTGCGCCAGTGTTTGATTGGTAAACGAGTTGCTCATTACAAATGATGGGTGACCCGTTGCACAACCAAGATTTACCAAACGACCGTCGGCAAGTAGTAAAATACTGTGTCCGTCAGGGAAAATGTATTTATCAACCTGTGGTTTGATATTTACCAGTTTGATGCCTTCGAATTTTTTTAGTTTTTCAACCTGAATCTCGTTATCGAAGTGACCAATATTGCAAATAATTGCGCCATCTTTCATTTTTTCGATATGCTCAATGCGAATAATATCTTTGTTTCCGGTAGTTGTAACATACAAGTTGCCTTCTGCCAACGCATCTTCAATCGTTGTTACTTTGAAACCTTCCATAGAAGCTTGTAAAGCACAAATTGGGTCAATTTCAGTTACAATTACACGTGCTCCGTAAGCCAACATTGATTTTGCACAACCTTTACCCACATCACCATACCCACAAACTACCACCACTTTACCCGCCAACATAACGTCGGTAGCACGTTTGATACCATCGGCCAGCGACTCGCGACAACCGTATAAATTATCGAATTTCGATTTTGTAACCGAGTCGTTTACATTGAATGCAGGGAACAGCAATGATCCTTCTTCCAACATTTGATATAAACGGTGAACACCGGTTGTAGTTTCTTCAGAAACACCGCGGATTCCCGGAATCATGCAACCCCAAATTGTGCTGTCTTCTTTTAAAACATCTTTCAGAATGATATTCAATAAACGTTCGTCATCGGTATCAGTATGTTTGTCAAGAATTGATGCGTCTTTTTCTGCCGCTCCACCTACGTGAATCATCATGGTAGCATCGCCACCATCATCTACAATTACTGTTGGTCCCTGATGACCTTCGAAAGTCAACGCCTGAAGTGTACACCACCAATATTCTTGGAGGGTTTCGCCTTTCCAGGCAAAAACCGGAACACCAGTAGCTGCAATGGCTGCCGCAGCATGGTCTTGTGTTGAATAAATATTACAACTACACCAGCGCACTTCTGCACCTAGCTCAACCAATGTTTCGATAAGTACTGCTGTTTGGATGGTCATGTGTAACGAACCCATGATGCGAGCGCCTTTCAGTGGTTTTTCCTGACCATATTTTAAACGAAGCGACATTAAGCCGGGCATTTCTTTTTCGGCTAATTCAATTTCTTTGCGACCATATTCGGCCAACGACATATCAGCTACTTTATAAGGTAATGTGCTGAATAGATTTGATGTATCCATTTTATATTTATTTTCTGATTTTTTTATTAGGGAGTGCAAAGATACGAAATATCAGCGGAAAAATATACTTTTGTAAGCACATTCCTGTTTTCGCCTATGTTCGTTGATATTCATACACATAATATTTTTTCGGATGATCAAATTCGTGTTCGGAATTTGTCGGTAACTGAATGTGCCGTAGTGCTTGAAAATGCAGATTCGGGTTTATTTTCTATCGGCATTCATCCGTGGGAAATTGAAAAATCTGATTCAAACGCGCTGGATTTGCTCAGCCATTTTGCTAAAAATGACCGGGTCGTAGCCATCGGGGAGTGCGGCCTCGATAAAAACATCACCATTTCGTTTGACAAACAACTTGAATTATTTGAAAAGCAAATCCAAATTTCCGAAACAATTAAAAAACCATTGATCATACATTGTGTGGGTTTTTTCAACGAATTAATGGCTTTATGTAAAAAAATAAAACCTCAGCAAAAATGGATTGTTCACGCATTCAGAGGAAAACCACAATTGGCTCAGCAATTACTGAAATCAGGGATTTCGTTATCCTTTGCCGATAAATTTAATCCCGATAGTTTGAAAATCACACCTTTAACCGAACTTTATATCGAAACCGACGAGAGTGTAATTCCTATTGCAGAAATTTATAACAGAATAGCCGAAATAAAGAATTGCGATGTTTCCGATTTGAATGCCGGGTATAATTTGGTAAAAAAATATTGGTAGAATAATGTTTTATTAAACTCATAACTATACACAAATTGCATATTATCAACAGAATAAAATTATAGTATTGATTGATAAAGCCTGTGAATAAAATAAATTACATAATGTTAAGAAGTGCTATAAGTTACCTGCTAATACAAAAAAGATTTATACACATAAACTTGTTTTAGTATTTTTGTAATCCTTTTTTAAAAATATAAACTTTTGAAATTATTACTGATGAAAAAAATCCTTATTATATTAACACTGTTACTTTCCATTTTCTTCGTTGATGCTCAGAACTTTCAACCCTCACAACAGTTGCAGCAGCGCAAATTTGTAAATGCCATGTCGGCCATTTCGAATTTTTATGTGGATAGTATAAATGATAAAAAACTTGTTGAAACGGCTATCGTTGCGATGCTCAAAGAACTTGATCCACATTCTTCGTACATTCCGAAAGAAGAAGTAGAACGGGTGAATGAACCGCTGGAAGGCAGTTTCGAAGGTGTTGGAATCCAGTTTCAGATTCTGGAAGATACGCTACTTGTTGTTCAGACCATTTCGGGCTGTCCGGCCGAAAAAGTGGGAGTTCTGCCCGGCGATAGAATTTTGTATATAAATGAAGAATTGATAGCCGGTGTAAAAGTCCAGAATTCAGACATTATGAAAAAGTTAAGAGGCCCGAAAGGATCAGAAGTAACTGTTAAAATTCTTCGTGCTGATATCACAGAATTGTTGACTTTTAAAATTACCAGGGATAAAATTCCAATTAAGAGTGTTGATGCAACTTATATGATTGGCAAAGAAATTGGGTATATTAAAATTAATAATTTTGGAAGCAACACGATTGCTGAATACAAACAAGCTTTTGCTTCGCTCAAAAAGAAAGGCATGAAACACCTGATTCTCAGCCTTCAGGGAAATGGTGGTGGCTATTTGAATGCTGCTATCGAACTTGCCGATGAATTTTTGGGCAGAGACCAGCTGATCGTTTATACGCAGGGATTGAGACAACCTAAAAAAATATCGAATGCCACAGGAATTGGTGGTTTTGAAAAGGGGAAAATTATTGTGCTGGTGGATGAATATTCTGCATCGGCCAGCGAAATTGTTTCCGGTGCCATTCAGGATTGGGACAGAGGGATTATCATTGGTCGCCGCACTTTTGGTAAAGGGTTGGTTCAGGGTCAGTTGCCATTAGTCGACGGTTCGGTAATGCGCTTAACTACAGCACGTTATTATACACCTTCAGGCAGATGCATTCAGAAACCATACAAAAATGGATTGGATAAATATCAGAAAGACATTGCTGAACGTATCAAAAATGGCGAGTTACTTCACAGCGACAGCATTCATTTTCCCGATTCATTGCGCTACGAAACCCTCCGACTGAAAAGAACGGTTTATGGCGGCGGTGGAATTATGCCTGACGTTTTTGTACCTTTTGACACAACCAGATATACCGATTATCATCGTCATTTGGTTTCGAAGGGAATAATAAACAAAGTGACAACTCAGTATGTAAATTCGAACAGATCGAAATTAAAAAAGGAGTTTACAACTTTCGATAAATTCAATAAAAGCTTTGTGGTCAACGAACAGTTTTTAACTGATCTCAAAAATGCAGGCACCAAGGATAAAATTGAATTCAACGAAACTCAATACAACACTTCGATTGAGTTGATAAAACTTCAATTAAAAGCACTTGTAGCACGCGACCTGTGGGATATGAATGAATATTACCGGGTAATTGATGCCGAAAACGAATCGCTTCAGAAAGCTGTCGAGATTCTGAATTCAAAGGATGCTTATGAAAAAATACTGCCATTGTAGTATTCTTCCAAAATAAAATGCAGAATTATATTCAAAACAACTGGGTTGAAATTTCCGGAGCCATTTTAAGTCTTATTTACTTGTATTTGTCGATAAAACAAAAGGCAAGTCTGTGGATTTTCGGATTAATGAGTTCGGTTCTTTATGTTGTGGTTTTCATCCAAAGTAAACTGTATGCTGACATGAGTTTACAGTTTTACTACGTTTTTATAAGTATTTACGGGTGGATAAACTGGAAATTTGGCAGGGAAGTAGTTGAAAATGAACTGCCGGTAAAACGACTGAGCCGCAAAATGATTCTAATTCTCATTGGCATTACCATTTTGATTTATGGCGCTTATTTCGTGTTGCTGAATTATTTTACAGATTCTAAAGTTCCTAAATTCGATTCGTTGATTGGTGCGCTAAGTGTTGTTGCCACCTGGATGCTTGCCCGCAAGTACATCGAAAACTGGTTGGTTTGGATTGTTGCCGATGGATTGGCCATTGGGTTATTTGTTTATAAAGAACTCTATCCCACTGCAATATTATTTATTGTGTATACTGTAATGTCAGTGGTTGGTTACCGCCAATGGTCGAAACCGACAGTCAGATAACCATGGTCATAATTTCGTAAATATTACTACAAAAATGTTAGGTATAACCTTATGAGACGACTACTAACGATAATATCTCTTCTAACATTCGGATTTGCAATCGGACAAGATTTCTCTTATCCTAATATTAACAACCAAGGTAAAGACATTAATAGTTTCATACCAAACGGTTGGATACTATTGGACTCAACACAAGGCGACCTAAATAAAGACAATCATAATGACTTGGCTTTAATTATTCAACACAAAGACAGTGTAACAGTAATTAAAAAAGACTTTGACTTCAACGACACTGTTTTAACGCAACCAAGAATTTTAATAGTTCTATTTTACAACCAAACAACAAATCAATATCAGTTAGTTGAACAAAGTAATAGTTTCATACTTAATCATGACAACTCAAATATGGAAGACCCTTACCAAGACATTTCTATTGACAAAGGTGTTCTAAAAATCGACTTTCATATTTTCATGAATATGGGTGGTTGGGGTATGTCAAACAACTGTTATAAATTTCGCTACCAAAACAATGAATTTGCTCTTATTGGTGCAGACTATAATTCTGTCAACCGTGGTTCAGGAGAAACCGAAGTCAGAAGTTACAACTTCATGAGAAAAAAAGTAAAAGTAGCAATAGGAACTATTGAAAATGTCAAACAAAAAATCGCTTGGCGAACCATTGACCTTAATGAACTCAAAACAATCAAAACATTTAAACAACCATTTACTTGGGAAGTTGAAAAGGACTATTGCTTATGAGAAGATAGGCTAAACATAACAGGCGTTTGACAAAAAAACGGGTTCAGTGCTGGCAGACAGTTTTGTACTTCGAAATTCGTTTCTTCGCTAAACGCTAAAACGCTAGATTCAAAGAAGCTACAAACGATTAGACTTCGTTGATTTTCGTTTCCCGGTTATTGGAGATTTTAAAGTTTGAGGGTTAAATTAAGTTGATCATTATTTATAAACTACATCTTTACTAATCTCATCTCTAACCAAAATACTAACATTTATCTAAATACAATCCATCCTGAGCGATTATTATTCTTACCCCAAACTATTTATTTCTTCTGCAAATATTTATTTATACGCTTAATTTCTTAATTTTGCTGATTGTAATTTATTAATGTGGTTCGTTTAAATCAAACATTTGGAATGCAGATTATTAAAACAACTGATTTAAGAAAACTGACCGAAATAAAAAATTTATACACTGAGGCTTTTTCGGGTGGTATTTCGAAGCAATGGATTGATAATGACGAATTAGATAACTATATTCGAACATTATTATCAACCGGATATGCACTTATTATACTTGAAAATAACATAATCATCGGTGCAATCCTTTCTTGTCCGCTTACTTTTGATACTTTGTTACCCGAAAAGATTAGTCGGGAATATCCTCCGGAGTCAAGTATTTATATAGCCGAAATGATGGTGAGTGAAAACTTTCGCGGACAAGGAATTGGCAAGAAGTTGTTGACTGAATTTATGAAAACAGTTGATAAAACCCAGTTCACAGATGCTTTTATCCGCGTTTGGGACAAGAATATCCCGGCTCTGACATTGTACGAAAAAACCGGATTTAAGCAAATTGCTACCATCGAACAAGTTAAAACCAAAGCTGATGGAACAGAAAAATTCGTAATGAATAAAATATATTTACACCAAAAATTGAACTAAGCAATGCATAATTTAGTAAGCAAAACAATTGATTTACGGACTGGTACACCTGAAGAAAAGCGCAGAGAAATCCGGAATTATTTTGAAAAAACATGGGCCATTGACGAAAAGTTGTACTCGCAATTGAAATCCGATGAAGTATTTTATCGTCGGGGCGATCCTTTGCGGCACATCATCCTTTTTTATCTCGGGCATACAGCCGTTTTTTTCATCAATAAACTGTTTCTTGCCAAAATTATAGATACGCGTATCAATCCGGCTTTCGAATCCATTTTTGCAATAGGCGTGGATGAAATGAGTTGGGACGATTTGAACGAAAAAAATTATAACTGGCCTCCGGTTTCTGAAGTTCGTACCTATCGCGATAAAGCGAAAGAGCTTATCCTGCAAGTAATTGACAATGCAACTATTAAATTACCAATAGAATGGGAAGATCCGTTTTGGCTCATCATTATGGGCATTGAACATGAGCGTATTCATCTCGAAACATCATCGGTATTGATTCGTCAATTACCATTGAATGAGGTAGTTGCCGGCAGGTTCGGGGAAATTTGCAAGGAATGTGGTATGACTCCGCAAAATGAAATGCAAACTGTTTTAGGAGCCGAAATGCATTTAGGAAAATCGTTAGACCATCCGCTTTATGGTTGGGACAATGAATATGGAAATTTAGTTACAAAAGTGGAAGATTTCAGCGCATCGAAAATGCTGATTTCGAACGGAGAATTTTTAGAATTTGTAAAAGAAAAAGGATATGGCCAAAAAGAACTATGGACCGAAGAAGGTTGGAATTGGTGCACTTTCAAACAAGCGGAAATGCCTCTTTTTTGGCGAAAAGAAAATGAAAACTATTTTCTGCGTTTAGTTGCCGAAGAAATTGAAATGCCATGGAACTGGCCTGTAGAAGTGAATTATTTGGAAGCGAAAGCATTTTGCAACTGGAAAACAGCTAAAACAGGAAAAACTTTCCGTTTGCCTACCGAAGCCGAATGGATGCGTTTAGCGGATGTTTGTAACATTCCGGATGAGTTGGAATGGGAAATTGCTCCGGGGAATATTAATCTGGAACATTTCGCTTCACCTTGTCCGGTTGATAAGTTTAAATCAGGTGATTTTTATGATGTTATCGGCAATGTGTGGCAATGGACTGAAACGCCGATAACAGGTTATGCCGGCTTTAAAGTTCACCCTATGTACGATGATTTCTCGACACCCACTTTCGATGGCAAGCACAATATGATCAAGGGCGGTTCGTGGATTTCGACAGGAAATGAAGCCACACGCCATGCACGCTATGCTTTTCGCCGTCATTTTTATCAACATGCAGGTTTCAGGATTGTACAGTCTGAATCTCCTTTGATTATCGAAACCAACGAATATGAAACTGATATTGATGTGGCCAATTCGTGCGAAAATATGTGGGGAAACACTTCGGGCTCTAATTTTTCGAAACTGTTGGCAACTGAAATTCTGGAAATTGCCGGTCAGCCCAAAGATATGACTTTGCTCGATTTGAACACAGATACCGGCCGATTGGCTTTTGAATTGGCACCCTATTTCAAACAAATAACGGCTCTCGATTTTACTGCAAGATACATTCGATTGCCCATTCAGCTTCAGGAAAAGGGGTTTATGCGTTATATTGTGCAGGACGAAGGCGAATTAGTTTTGTATCGAGAAGTTGTGCTGAGTGAAACAGGATTGGGCGAAGGTGCTGAGAAAATTACTTTTATGCAGGACAATGCCAACAATCTGAAACCAATTTATACAGGATTTGATCTGATTGTTGCGCCCAATTTATTGGAGGAATTAAATTGTCCGATATTATTTTTACAAACCATTCATGAACGCCTCAATGACAATGGGTTGCTTTTAATTGCATCCACTTACGACTGGCAGAAAAACAACATAAAACCCGAACATTGGCCGGGAGGTTTCAAACGCGATGGCGAACCTGTCACCTCATTCGATGGCATAAAAGACATTTTGGAAAAACATTTCAATTTAGAAAAAGTTCCATTTAATCTTCCCATGACCGTTCGAAAATCAACCCGAAGTTCTGAGCATTATTTTTGTGAAATAACTGTTTGGAGAAAGAAATAAACGGATAAAAATAAACAGGAATTCAGCTTAAAAAGTTGAATTCTTGTTTTTTTATTGAAATGATTTATTTTTCTTTGTCTCAATAACGCATAAGATGGATTTTTGAAAAGTAGATAATGGCTCAAAAAGTAGTGCCAAATACGATTTCAATATTAAATAGCGACAAGCGGTTTCCTTACCGCTTGATGATTGATTTCAAGCGGTAAGGAAACCGCTTGTCCCTCATCAATTCTTTAAAAAAAATGGTTTAAAAAACTTCTTCTTGCAATTTACCAACTCAAATCGTTTTAGAACCAATTTTTTCAACTCACCGTCATTTCGCCACAAATGCTTACGCTCAATTTATTTTTAACATCATATACTGCCTCAAATTCGCCCAAAAGACACATTAGTTTTGTAACAATGGCTTCGGTGGTACAATCATAAGCACTTAACAATCCGGCATTTACCAGGTTAATACTTGTTTCGTATCGTCCCATTTCAACTGAGCCTGTACTACATTGCGATTTGTTTACAATAATAATTCCACGATCGGCAGCTTCTTTCAACGCATTAAAAAACCAGGTGCGTCGGGGTGCGTTTCCGGCGCCAAAGCTCTCGAGTACAATAGCTTTCAGCCCTTTAATATTCAATATGGCATGTACCGTTTGTTCCGTTATTCCCGGAAAGAGTTTCAAAATAGCCACATTTCGGTCCACTTTTGTGCGCAATACTAATTTGGTGCCTGGCGAAGGATAATGAATGTAATTGCGGAAATATTTGATATGTACTCCGGCTTTGGCCAGCGGAGGATAATTATACGAATTAAAAGCACTGAAATGTTCGGCGTTCTTTTTTGTGGTTCGATTTCCCCTGAAAAGTGTATCTTCGAAAAAAATACAAACTTCGGGTACAATGGCATACCCATTTTCTTTGGCCG
>JAKLIM010000630.1 GCA_022709605.1 Bacteroidota bacterium
TGCTGTGAAAATGAAGCCAATAATTAAACTTCCTGAGGGAGAATATTATCAGAGAGTTGAAACGGCCCGTGGTGAGCTTGGAGTATATGTTATAAGTGACGGTAATAAGAATCCGTTACGCGTTAAGTTCAGATCGCCAAATTTTGTAAACCTTTCAGTTCTTAACAGAATTGCGAGCGGATTCAAGATTGCTGACCTCGTTGCAATCGGAGGATCACTCGATCTTGTGATTCCGGATATTGACAGGTAAAAGCACAGGGCATGGGGCATGGGGCATGGGGCATGGGGCACAGAGCACAGGGCACAGGGCTAATGCAAACTTTGAACTTTAAACTTTGAACTTTAAGATATAGAATATGCCATTTGATATTTACGATTTTTCATCATTCACAAAATGGGTCGATACGAGCCTGAGCAATGCGATGTCGCCATTCTGGACCACTGTCACCGAGATGGTGATTATAGGGGTATTGGTACTGCTTTTCTATGCAGTTATAGGTTTGTTCCTTGTTTATGC
>JAKLIM010000631.1 GCA_022709605.1 Bacteroidota bacterium
CCGATCTCTTTTACTACGGCTACGACAACAAGCAAAAATCGCTCAACTCCTATAACCTTACGGCAGTCAGCCTCGACAACAACGTGGCCGACAATGCCTGCCTTGACCAATACTGGGAGTTGTTCTACTGTGCGGTCGATGTATGCAACAATGCCCTGAAATACATCCCGCTGAACCAGGTGATCAACGAAACCACCCGGAACCAATACCTGGGAGAAGCTCATTTCATGCGGGCGTTTTATTATTTCCACATGGTAAATATCTGGGGCCCAGTGCCTTTCAATTCCACTCCACCGGAAACGATTGTAACCGATCCGACAAGAATGCCGGAGGAAATGGTTTATGGCAACATCCTGGCGGATCTTGATTTATCCATTGCAGCTTTCCAGGCGGCCAATTATGTGACCAAAGCCGACGGACGTGCCAATTTGTGGGCAGCAAAAGCTTTAAAAGCGAGGACCCTTTTGTATGCCGCATCATGGCTGGGGAAAAACGGAATTACCACCAACAAGTATT
>JAKLIM010000632.1 GCA_022709605.1 Bacteroidota bacterium
ATATAATGATTGTATATTTTTTTATTCAGAAACCTAGAATCAAAATAACGATCTATGGTTATCTCATTATTCAACTCATTCATTTCCAATATTTTATATCCTTGTGACTGATATAAATATTGCCAGTTTGATAAAAATAAATTGGTTATTAAAAACGTACAAGCTGAAAATTCTAGATAATTATCCAAAATTATATCTGGTATAAAATTATAATAAAGCTCGATTTTATCAGTGGATTTTGGTGGTTCATCAATAGTTATAGAATTTCTTTCATCGCTTATAGTATAACCAGTTACTAAAACGAAATCGACTTCTAAATCTTCTTTTTTATATAGATAATAAGTTGCCCCATAAGGAATAGAATTGAAAAAAGTAAAAATTTTATTGGATGAATTTTGTATTCCTTTTAAATAAATTCTAGTGTTCGCAGATGATTGATCATACATTATATAAACTTTATCCCCTACTTTGAAATTTGAATTGACTTCTGTATATAATTTCACCTTTCCATTA
>JAKLIM010000633.1 GCA_022709605.1 Bacteroidota bacterium
GCCAATTCTCATATTGATAGATATACTTTCCCATTCTCCGCAAATTATGCAGCAAATATACGTCTCATTCTCCGCATTTACAAATTATTCTCCGCAAATTGTACGGCGAATACACGGCTTATTCTCCGCACTAACTTTCTATTTTATTAAATATCAAATAAATACGAGAATTGCATGTAAATAACAAACCCTCTCTAAATATTTCATTTAAAGAGGATTCCGACCTTAGTTTGTTGTCCTGCCAGGGGTCATCCACCCTTTGGCAATCCAGTATTTTCAATGCTTTAAGAAATCTCAATTCAGTAAGTCCACCGATTTGGACACCTGCTATATTAATACATATTCAAGAAAGAACTTTCTCAAAGTTACGCTAAAAAATGTAATTTAGTCTTATAAATCTTATAACTTTTGTTAATGGATAAAGCTCTAAATAACATACTAAAATGCTTTGACTTCATTAATGGAGAATTAATAATCTATTTAAGTTTGGAACACTTAAGAGATGAAGAAGGG
>JAKLIM010000634.1 GCA_022709605.1 Bacteroidota bacterium
TTACGCCCTGCTCTGCCGCTAACCTGAGTCATAAGCTGAAAACTTCGTTCATTTGCACGAAAATCAGGATAATAAATCAGGTTATCAGCATTCAGAATTCCTACAATACTTACATTATCGAAATCAAGTCCTTTTGTAACCATTTGTGTACCAACAAGAATATTGGTTTTATTTGTTTCAAAATCATAAATAATTTTTTCATATGATTTTCTTGAACGAGTTGTATCTAAATCCATTCTTGCAACTTTAGCATCGGGAAAAAATATTGCAATTTCATCTTCAATTTTCTCGGTACCAAAACCTTTTGTTTCCATTGAAAAACAACCGCAGGCATGGCAAGCATCGGGAGTGCTGATTGAATATCCGCAATAATGGCATGTTGCCTGATTAATATGTTTATGATATGTTAAGGAAACATCACAATTTTTACATTTAGGTATCCATCCGCAAGAACTGCATTGAAGAAATGGTGAAAATCCTCGTCTGTTCTGAAAAAGAATAACCTGTTTTT
>JAKLIM010000635.1 GCA_022709605.1 Bacteroidota bacterium
CCTTTTTTGATTCCAAATTCTGGATAATCTTTCTGTGCTTTCTTTACAAAAGTTGCTTTTGCCATGATTAAAATTCTCCTTTTAAATTGATTATCTCTTTTATTTTTTTACCACATTTAGGACAAAAATTCATTTTATTTTCTTTTAATGTGCCTTCTGATAAATACCAAGTTAATCCACAACTAGATTCCCAGTAATTATCTATATCATCATATTTCCACTCACAAGTATCTTTCATTTCTTTCCCCCCATATCTTTTCCACTGTCTTTATATGGGGCAAGTTCAAGATCGACAATTCCGACTATTTCGGAAGTATTCTTTTTAATCTCCTCATTACAAGGTTTTTCTTTTAATAACCAAGAAACACAAATTATGAATAAGATTAAAACCAAGATGAAAAGAATTATGCCTCTCTTTTTGATGCCAGTAAAATAGGTTGTCATAATAAATAATCCCCTACAAGTTTGATAATCAATGCATTTCGTTCCGGAATATAATGACCTTCTAAT
>JAKLIM010000636.1 GCA_022709605.1 Bacteroidota bacterium
AATAAGAAAATAGAAATTAAGAAATTGTTATACGGCATCATTTTTTATCTAAATTATTCATCTTTTGAAAAATTAAATCACTTGTATTCATTTTGCTGTAGTTGAGAATAGCGTTTATAGTAACGTAAATTTTATTATTAACCGACCTCTCCCTAAATCCCTCTCCCGAGGAGAGGGACTTTGAGCCCCTCAATTATTGGATTACTTTTCATAAGTGAGCAGCACTATCCCCTTTCTCCCTGGGAGAAAGGGTTAGGGATAGAGGTCAATAAGTATTATTTTTTAATTTTACTCTGTGTAACACTGTGTTTCCACTGTGAGACACTGTGTAATTTTTTAGTAACAAAGAGTTTTCTTAAATTTTAAATATGGAAAGATTTCAACAAAGATTACGAAAGTTTTTTCAGAAACTAATGAAAATGTCACTGATTAACAGGTGGATAGTTTTTGAAATTGACCTTTTACTATGTGCTCTCGGATATATTCTGGCAGCCTCTATTCAGATAAGG
>JAKLIM010000637.1 GCA_022709605.1 Bacteroidota bacterium
ATTTTAAGAAAAATAAGGCTCTTCTCGATTGCTCGAAAAGAGCCTTATTTGCTTTTTTATAACATTCTCGGCTTTTATCCCGATTCCATTGAATACTACCAATTGGCAGTCAGGCATCGTTCTGCATCTGTACCCGATGAAAATGGAATTCCATTAAGTAACGAGCGACTCGAATTTTTGGGCGATGCTGTGCTAAATTCCGTTGTTACTGATATTCTTTATCGTAAATATGCCAATCAAAGAGAAGGATTTCTCACCAATACTCGCTCTAAAATTGTTAAGCGCGAATCGCTGAACCGGCTTGCATTCGAAATCGGACTCGATAAACTTATGCTTACCTCGAAACAGGTAAATATTAGTACGAATAACAATAATATTTACGGAAATGCCCTCGAAGCACTTATGGGTGCTATTTATCTGGATTTTGGGTATAAAAAATGTAAAGTGTTTGTCGAAACGCGGTTGCTGAATAAATTTATTGATATTGATAAGTTGGCCGAAGGAGAG
>JAKLIM010000638.1 GCA_022709605.1 Bacteroidota bacterium
TATTTCCAATATATCGCATATATACTATAATATCACAATTTTAACACAAATAAAACTATAAAAAATATTGTTTCATTTCTGGCTTGTTCGAGTCCCGCCACCCTAAAATAAATCAAAAACACTCCGCAAGGGAGTGCCTACAAAAAATGGTGCCCGGAGTGGGACTTTCGCGCTCAACTGTCGCCAAAAAGCGACAGTATCGCTTGTCCAAAGCCAGCACTGATGTGCCACTGGCACATCAGTGACATTCAACTGCGTTTTTTTATTTCCATAAAAAATCTTGTTTCATTTCTGGCTTGTTCGAGTCCCATTACCTTAAACCAACTTAAAAACACTTCCCCAAGAAGTGTTTTTAAATATGCCCGGAGTGGGACTCGAACCCACACGGAGTATTAATCCAAAGGATTTTAAGTCCTTCGTGTCTACCATTCCACCATCCGGGCTTAATCAAAAAAATAATTCAGACAAAAAATTATAATTTAATATTCTAACATCAAAAAGCAAAT
>JAKLIM010000639.1 GCA_022709605.1 Bacteroidota bacterium
AAAGTAAAGGTGTTTGTTAGAAACTCTCTTGAGATCACACACCATAAACTTGAAGAGCATGTAGTTAGTTTTGATAAAATGAATGTTTGGAGAGAATACTTAACGGGTGATGAACTGTTTTCTGCTTTAGGCACTACGATTAAAAAAGCAGGCAGTAAAGAAGCTCAGTATAAAGTTGATTATACTTATCAATATGATGTTGCAAAAGCTGCTTCTGAAAATAGAGTGAAAAAATATTTGCTTGTTTCTTCAGCAGGTGCAAATTATAAATCAAGTAATTTTTATCTGCGTACTAAAGGAAGTCTGGATGAAAAAGTTCAGCAATTAAACTTTGATCAAGTTTTTATTTTCAGACCATCAATACTTGTCGGAATAAGAAGTGAAAAAAGATTAGGCGAGTCTATTGGAATAAAAATAGCCGGAACAATTACTAAAATTATTCCGGCTCTAAAACAATACCGCCCGATAGAAGCCTCACAAGTTGCGGAGGCTATGATAAAATCTGCT
>JAKLIM010000064.1 GCA_022709605.1 Bacteroidota bacterium
GCTTCGGATATTGATTTAACAATAATGGGCAAGTCATTGAATCTCTCGTTGTTAAATCAGATTGAAATTCAACTTGATGATATTCTTCTGCCTTTTACTTTCGACATTTCGGCTTTTCACCAAATTACAAATCCCGAATTGATAGAACATATTCAACGGGTTGGTAAAGAATTTTACAATAAAAAAATATACAAATAATATGAAAATAATTAATTTATCAGAAAACAATTCCATTTTAAATCATTACCTGAGAGAAATCCGTTCGGTTGAAATTCAGGGTGATTCCATGCGTTTCCGACGCAATATGGAACGAATCGGCGAAATTATGGCTTACGAAATAAGTAAAACCATGACTTATGCAATTAATAATGTAAATACTCCGCTTGGAATTGCACCAACCAATATTATTGATGAGAAAATAGTGATATCCACTATTTTACGTGCCGGACTACCCTATCATCAAGGGTTCCTGAATTATTTCGACAATGCTGAAAATGCATTCGTGTCAGCGTATCGTAAATATAAAGATGCTTTGAAATTCGATATTTTTATTGAGTATATTGCATCGCCCGATTTATCGGGAAAAACGCTGATTATCACTGATCCTATGTTGGCAACAGGTAGTTCGATGGAGTTGGCTTACGGTGCATTGTTAACCAAAGGCACTCCTGCGAATGTACATATTGCAACCGTGATTGCCAGCAAACAAGCTGTAAAATACCTCAAAAAACACTTTGCCGGCTCTGGAATTACATTGTGGACAGCTGCTATTGATCCGGAATTGAACGATCATTCTTACATTATTCCGGGATTGGGCGATGCGGGTGATTTGGCTTTTGGTGAGAAATTGTAGTTGGTTAGTAGAAAAAAGTACTAAGAATTAAAAGCAAAGACAAGATTTCAAGGATTTAATATAACTGAGATTTAATATTACAAAAAAACCTTCTGAAGATAATATCAGAAGGTTTTTTTATAATAAATGATTTTTTCTAATAACTTGAAGCTGACAAATCAATCACTTTAGCAGGACTAAGTCCACCACCCGAAATAGTAAGTGTAGCAGTGTGTGTACCGGTTGCAGTTGGTAAATATGTAATTGTAATTATTGCACCACCTACAGCATTGGCTGCATCTTTGGTTATGGTAGCCGTCGAAACTGTAAAATAGCTTGCATTGTTTCCTGTTACTACGAGCGATAAATTACCTGTCAAATCAGTTGTTTTGATATTGAAAGTCTTGATTTTAGGAGAATTCACTTTAGCTGCTGCAAATTGCAAAGCACTTCCGACAGTTCCGGTTTTAACAGTGGGTGCATTTGGATCAATTGGTGCTCCACCCATCAATTTAAATGTCACATCATTCGCAGTTTTATTAATTGACGTAATCGCACGGTTAATATTTGTACCTGACCAGGTTGTTGGGGTAAATGAACCGGTAGTAAATGCTGATCCCGGTGTTGTGGTTGAACCGCTTAAAGGCTGCAAATAAACCCGCATGTGACTGCTTGATGTTTGAACCGTTCCGGTATAGTTATTTGGACTATTACTATCCCAGGCTGTCTGATTGTAATCAATGTGCCAGATAAGCATCCCCTCTGCGGGTAAAAATGCATCCCAACCGGTTTTCTTGCGGTATTCGACCATGAAAAACTCTTTAGGATTTGGATTGCTTCCATTAAGATCGTGAGAAGTTGCTGAGAACAAATAAGTTTGTTGATAAGTATTCGTTGGTGTAGTCACGCCCTGGTATATTGGCAATAATGTTAAATCGGAAGGAGTACTAACCTGTTCAGGCACAGACCATCCCAGATAAAACCGGTCGTAAGCTGAATATAACGGCGGTGTGCGACCTTCATTTAAATAAGCTCCATAATCCATAATACTCCAATCATCAAGCGTAGCTTTGGTAGTAGATGTGGTGTGATAATAATCGGGCATTCCGATGACATGACCAAATTCGTGTGCAAAAGTACCAATTCCACACATGTTGGAGCCCGAAGTTCCTTTCAACTCCGAAGTACATGCATAATCATTTACAGTTTTAGTATCAAAAACTTTATTTCCCGAATATCCACTGCTTGCAATATCCCAGCGATGCGGCCAAATTGTAGTTTCCGGTGCTCTTTCAGCCTCGTTATAACCGGCATAATAAATAAAAACATTGTCAATTTTGTTGTCGCCATCAGTATCGTAAGGAGCGAAATTAAAACCATCAGCTTCGGCAGCTTCACAAGCATGGATTACCATATATTCAGGTTTCAAATCATATCCATCAGCATCATTTGTACCGTAATATGCCATGTTCTGAGGTAAAGTATATGGGCCGATTACATCGAAATCGGGTGAAAACTTACCCAATGAACTTGCCAAAAAATAATCCCTGGCAGAACCTGTTCCTCCGTTTGTGCTGTAACCTTCTTGATTCAGTAAATTTTCAAAAGCTATTTCAGGACTCGCTGTAACAAAACTCTTATCCGAAAAATTTACAAGTATTACTAACGATTTGGGTGAACCGGTAGGTGTGTCAACACGTTGAATAGCTTGTGTCCTTGTAGCGGGTGCAATCGTTCTTGCATGTTGTGGTTTGGAAACCTTAATATTTTCAGGTTTAATTGCTGTACGCAGAAAATTCACTTCTCTCGACGTTCTTTTGGTAATATCCCGCACAATGATATCACTTTCTGTTTTATTACCATTGGTATCAATGCCGGTGTAAGTATAATATCCATTTGCTTTTTGACTAATCAAAAATCCATCTTCCGTTGTTTTATAATGATAAAACTCATCTCCATGTAGTCGTACTGTCAAAGTCGTACCATCGGGTTGTGTTATAACTATCGGGTTCTTATATGCCCTTATCGCATTGACATTCTGAACATTTAAAACATAAAAAAAGGCAACAATTGCCACAATTAATGAAATTCTACTCATGCTTTCTGATTTTTTTTTGTACAAATATAATAAAAATAAAGAATATACGTCACTAATGATTTTTATTAACGGATAATCCACAATAAATGTTTAAAACTTCATGAAAATACTGACATTTTTTCATTTACTAATTTTAATTAGAAATTGATTTTTATGATTGATTTTCAAATTTTTATTTGGTAAAATTTATTTTTCAATTATTTTAACAATGAAATAATGTCACATAATATCAATGAGTTACGGTCATTTTGTCCGAAATAACGCATTGGTATTTAATTTGCAAAGCATAGTTCAAAACAAACTAAATGTTTAACTTTAAAAATAAAGGAGGATTAAAATTATGTTACTTGCCAGAAATTCAAATCAGGTTCCATCGTTATTCGACCGTTTTTTCGATGGAGAATTGTTCGACTGGACAAATCGCAACTATTCGAACACCAATACAACTTTACCATCGGTAAATATTAAAGAAAACGGCGATGCTTTTATTGTGGAACTTGCAGCTCCGGGATTGGAAAAAGGGGATTTCAAAATTGAAATTAACCATGATTTATTAACCATTTCGTCGGAGAAAAAAGTGGAAAACGAAATAAAAGAAGGTGAATGTTTTACCAAACGTGAATTCAGTTATCAATCTTTTTCACGCTCGTTTACATTACCGCATATTGCTGATGGCGATAAAATTGAAGCAAATTATGAAAATGGGATTTTGAAAGTAAATATTCCCAAAAAGGAAGAAGCAAAACCCAAACCAGCAAGAATGATAGATATTAAATAATTATTTCGCGTTTCACGTTTCATGTTTCGCATTAATTTTCAGAGTCGGAGTACGGCTGTTCGTACTCCGACATTTTTTTTTCACCCCAAGCCCCTAAAGGTGATGTGAAAATACCATCATCACTAAAATATTTTATATGTTAAAAAAAAAGATAAATTAAAAATAAATAACAACTAAATTATTATGACAGAAACATTTCAACAAATTATAAATGGAGACAAACCGGTTTTGGTAGATTTTTATGCTACCTGGTGTGGTCCTTGTAAAACAATGAGTCCAATCGTGGAAAGCATAGGCAAAGAAATGCAGGGTCAGATTCGCGTATTGAAAATTGATGTAGATAAAAATCAGGCAGTTGCATCAGCATTTCAAATACAAGCAGTGCCAACATTCCTGATTTTCAAAAAGGGTAAAGTAGTTTGGAAAAAAGCGGGTGGAAGCGACAAAATGACTCTTATGCAGCAAATTCGTTCATTGTTGTAACAATCTACAAAAACAACTTTGAAATTGATAAATTGAGAAAAAACTTTTCTGCAATTATTTATTTTATTTTTGCGTAAATTTTTCACGTAAAAAAAACACCAATGTAAAATCTTTCAATTTACATCTATTGATTTTCAGCATAATGTATAATCAATTTAATGCTGTTTTTTCAGGATTTATTAAAATAATCACAACAATTCAGGTTAGATTTTGTTAATCAAATAAAAATCTTTTCCTTTGTAAACAATTAAATAAATTAAACAATTAAACTTCTTTCAAATGAAGCAATTTCTTAAATATACACTGGCAACAATTGTAGGTGTAATTATCGCATGGTTTATTGGTGTATTATTATTTTTTGGTATTGTTGGAGCATTGTCAAAAGGCGATAGTGCAGTGACCACTTTGAAGCCAAATTCAATTTATGAGTTAGAACTTTCCGGCTCTCTGATTGATCGGTCAGAAGACAATCCCTTGATGCTAATGGCTCAGGCATTGGGACAGGATGAAGAAATGGTGATTGGACTTGATGATGTGCTTGCCAATATAAAAAAAGCAAAAGACGATGAAAATATTGCCGGTATCTATCTGAAAGGCGGTGAATTATTTGGTGGTATGGCTTCGTTGAAAGAAATCAGAGATGCGCTGTCCGACTTCAAAAAGTCAGGCAAATTTATTGTGGCTTATGCCGATAATTACATGCAAAGCAATTATTACCTTGCTTCGGTTGCCGATAAATTGCTAATGAATCCGCAGGGATTATTCGAACTGAAAGGACTTGCTTCCGAACATGTGTTTTTCAAAAATACGCTTGATAAATTGGGTGTAGAAATGCAAATTGTAAAAGTAGGCACCTACAAATCGGCAGTTGAGCCATTTATAACTACAAAAATGAGTGATGCTAACCGCGAACAGGTTACAGTGTATGTAAGTTCGTTGTGGAAAACTCTTCTGAACCAAATTTCGGCTGACAGAAAAATCCCTGTTGATAGTCTGAATGCGTATGCCAACGAAATGATGATGTTTCAACCGGCCGAGAAAGCGATAAAATATGCGTTGATTGACTCATTGGTTTATGCCGATCAGGTTGACAGTATTTTGAAAATATATCTGAAATCGGACGAAAAAGATCTGAACCTGGTGAAACACACCAAAATGACCAAAGTGGCTGATAATTTGAAGTTTGAGAAAGACAAAATAGCTGTTATTTATGCTGTGGGTGGTATCGACGATGGTCAATCGGAAGGAATTGTTTCGGAAGATATTATTGAAACAATAAACGAAGTAGCCAAAGATGAAATGGTAAAAGCCGTGGTACTCAGGGTAAGTTCGCCGGGCGGAAGTGCTTATGGGTCGGAACAAATCTGGCGGGCATTATCAAATCTGAAAGCTAAAAAACCTTTGATCGTTTCCATGGGCGATTACGCAGCCTCCGGTGGATATTATATTTCGTGTATGGCCGATAAAATTTTAGCACAACCGAATACAATTACAGGCTCTATCGGCATTTTCGGAATGATTCCTAATATCGCTGGTTTAAATAATAAAATTGGTTTAACCTACGATGTGGTAAAAACTAACACCCTGAGCGATGCCATTTCGGTTAACCGTGCGTTTCGTCCCGAAGAGCGTGATTTAATGCAGAATTATGTAAATCGCGGTTACGAACTATTTGTGAAACGATGTGCAGATGGACGTCATAAAACCCCTGATCAAATCAAAGCGATTGCCGAAGGACGTGTTTGGACAGGTGAAGATGCTCTGAAAATTGGATTAATTGATAAACTGGGTGGATTAAATGATGCCATAAAAATAGCTGCCGAAAAGGCAAAAGTAAGCAATTACCGCATTAAAGAATATCCTGAAAAAGAAGATTTTTCAACAAAATTAATGAAAAGTTTTGGCGAAGAAGCCGAAGCCCGCTATGCAAAAGCCTTTTTGGGCGAAAATTACAAATTGTTTAAACACATAAAAGACATCGAAAAAATAAATGGAATTCAGGCTCGTATGCCTTTCGATATGATTATTCGATAATCAAAATTTTACACATTAATTCCCTGACAACTAACTGGTTGTCAGGGATTTTTTTTTGTATATTTATCCGGTTTTGCATTATAATAATTAAATAACTACCTTTGCAGTCGAATTTTGCGGACAAACTGCAAAAACGTGTGCTTGAATACCACGTAAAAAAAACAAGAATAATGAAAAAACAAGTGTCAGTCACCTTTATGGTGCTGGGGATGCTTTTCACAGTATGCCTCATCGTATCGAACATTGTAGAGCAAAAATTAATTCAGATCGGGCCCATCGAAGCCACTGCCGGATTGCTCATTTTCCCTATCTCATACATTATTAATGACCTGATAGCCGAAGTCTGGGGTTATCGAAAAGTTCGACTTATTATCTGGAATGGTTTTTTGATGAACTTTATTGCTGTTTTGATTTTCAGGCTCAGCATTTCAGTTCCCGGCTCCGAAAATTTCAGTCATCAAGATGCTTTTGCGCTGGTACTTGGCAATACTGAACGCATAACCATTGCCAGTTTTATTGCCTTTCTGTTCGGATCGTTTTTGAACGCTTACGTGATGAGCAAAATGAAAATCATGCAAAAAGGAAGGGGATTTTCACTCCGCGCAGTTGTTTCCACACTTGTGGGCGAAGGTGCCGATTCCGTTGTGTTTTTTACAATTGCTTTCTCAGGAGTAATACCTACTAACGACCTGATTATTCTTATTCTGACCCAAACGGCCATGAAAACCGGGTATGAAATTGTTGCTTTACCGGTTACCAATATTTTGGTTAAATGGGTAAAAAAGAAAGAAAATACGGATGTGTACGATAAATCAATATCATATAATCCTTTGAAAATAAACGAAATATAATTTTTTTTGAATATAGTTAATTGTTTCCCCATCTGATAACTTTGAGTTGTCAGGTGGGTATTTTTTTTTTAATAAAAGTGAATTTTCAAAATCAAAGACCAACTGTTTGCGTCCCAAATAACAGATGATTAATGTTTAGTTTCATCACTTTCAATAATTCCATTTTCATTAGCTTCTGCCCTTACCACACATTTCAGATTTTTCAGAAGCGAAGCACATGTAAATATTTTTAAACGGAATAAAATTAAGAGTTTATCTTGTTTTAGCAATAATACAACTTTTTGAACTATTTTTGTGTTATCAAACTCAATACACAAACCATACTAATCAAATGATTTCAAATAATATACTTTTTGCATTAGGATTGACACTTTTTGCCGGATTAAGCACCGGAATCGGGAGTGCAATTGCTGTTTTTGCAAAAAAAACCAATACAAAATTTCTTTCCACATCGCTGGGTTTTTCGGCAGGTGTAATGATTTATGTTTCTTTTGTCGAAATATTTCCACAAGCTCACGATTTGTTAATTAAAAGCGGATCAGCAGTTCCGGAACTGGCTACAGTGCTTGCATTTTTTGTAGGCATTGCTCTGATTTACGCCATTGATATGATGATTCCAAATGCAGAAAATCCACACGAAATGCACTCGGTGGAAGAAATGAGCGGACACAAAGAAAAGCAATTGAAACGAATGGGCGTAATGATGGCGTTGGCAATTGGCATACACAATTTTCCGGAAGGAATGGCTACTTTTACATCGGCCCTTGTATCGCCCGACATTGCCATACCAATCGCCATAGCCATTGCCATTCACAATATTCCTGAAGGCATTGCGGTGTCAGTACCCATTTATTATGCCACCGGCAGTAGAAAAAAAGCGTTCTGGCTCTCGCTTGCTTCGGGCATGGCTGAACCAATTGGTGGGTTAATTGGTTACTTTATTCTAATGCCTTTCATGTCGGACTTCACACTTGGTTTGTTAATGGCTTCGGTGGCCGGCATTATGGTTTTTATTTCGGTCGATGAACTTTTGCCCGGTGCCGAGAAATACGGAGAACATCACTTTTCGATTGCCGGATTTGTTGCCGGAATGGCAGTTATGGCCATTAGTTTATTGATGCTGTAATTTCTTTTAAAGACAAAAGAGCAAAGAATAAAGATCAAAGATGTAAATGTCTGAATAGCGTTACTCTTTATTCCCTTCTTTAATCTTTACATCTTTTGTTTTTCCCCGATAGCTATCGGGTTGCTCTTTAATCTTTGTTCTTTGCTCTTTGCTCTTTATTCTTTATTCTTTAATCTAAAAAAATATGCTTCCAAATAACCCGGGAATTACCCGATTTAACGATATTAATCTCAGAGAAATTGTACCATTTATTCACTGGACATTTTTCTTTATGGCCTGGCGACTGAATGGCAAATATGATGACATTCAAACGGTTTGCGATTGTGGTTCGTGTAAAGTAGGCTGGTTGCAAAAATTCCCTGAGGCCGAACGTCCGAAAGCGGAAGAAGCATTAAAACTCTACAAAGACGCACAGGAAATGCTTCGCCGTTTTCTCGACGAAAAGATTGTAACGGTGAATGCCATAGTTGGTATTTTTCCGGCTTATTCGGTTGATGACGATATAATTGCAGAAACTGAAAATCATAAAATAACCATCCCAACTTTGCGTCAACAAATTCCGTCAAGTGATGGTTTTTGTTATGCGTTGTCTGATTTTATTAAACCCGAAAACGATTACGTTGGTGTTTTTGCGAATACGGTTTTGGGCGTAGAAGCATTTGCCCAAACTTATGAAAAAGAGGATGATATGTATAATGCAATTCTGATAAAAACATTGTCCGATCGCCTGGCTGAAGCCACAGCTGAATGGTTACATTACAAGGTTCGCACTAAAATATGGGGTTACACGCCCAACGAACCGCTTAAAGTAAATGAACTTTTCAAAACTCATTATCAGGGCATTCGTCCCGCTGTTGGTTACCCTTCACTACCCGATCAATCCATAATTTTCACCCTCGATAAACTCATTCATTTCGAAGAAATTGGTATAATGCTCACCGAAAATGGTGCTATGTTCCCCAATGCGTCAGTAAGTGGATTAATTTTCGAACATCCAAAATCAAAATACTTCAATATTGGTCGGATAGATGAAAATCAGTTTAAAGATTATGCGCGTAGATGCGGCAAATCGCCCGAAGTGTTGAGAAAATGGCTGGCAGCGAATTTGTAGTGGGTAGTTTGTAGTTTGTAGTTTGTAGTTTGTAGTTTGTAGTTTGTAGTTTGTAGTTTGTAGTTTGTAGTTTGTAGTTTCCATTTTTCATTTTTCATTTTTCCATTTTCCATTTTCCATTTTCCATTTTCCATTTTCCATTTTCATACTTTTTTCAAACTTTCAAACCTTTTTCATACCTTTGCACTTTCTCAATATTTAATAAAAACATGCGCATCGATATAATTTCAGCTGTTCCCGAATTGCTTGAGAGTCCTTTGAATTTCTCAATTGTTAAACGTGCCCGCGACAAAGGATTGGTGGAAATATTCGTTCATAATTTGCGCGATTACACTACCAATAAACATCGCCGTGTAGACGATTACGCATTTGGATTCAGTGCGGGTATGGTGATGCAAATTGAACCCATCGACCGGATAATTACAAAACTAAAAAGTGAACGGGAATACGACGAAATCATATACACTTCGCCCGATGGAGATAAATTCGACCAAAAAATGGCCAATCGATACTCGCTCACCAATAATCTGATGATTCTTTGCGGCCATTACAAAGGCATTGATCAGCGCGTTCGCGACCATTTTATCACAAAAGAAATTACGGTTGGCGATTACGTATTAACAGGTGGAGAACTTCCGGCCGCCCTAATGACCGATGCCATTGTAAGATTGCTTCCGGGGGCAATTGGTGATGAACAATCGGCTTTATCGGATTCGTTTCAGGATAATTTGCTTGCTCCACCAGTTTACACTCGTCCTGCAGAATACAACGGTTGGAAAGTCCCCGACATTTTACTGTCCGGACATCAGGCCAAAGTAGATGAATGGAATCATCAACAATCGGTGGAGAGAACAAAACGTTTAAGACCGGATATTTTAAATGAAGAATGAAAAAATACAAGTTATAAGTTCTGAAAACCTTAAATTAACCAATTGAAAAATGGGAAGTATAAAATTATTCGAAAGCAAACAAATTCGTTCGGTTTGGAACGAAAGTGAAGAGAAATGGTATTTCTCCGTTCAGGATGTGGTTGAAGTTTTGACAGATACTGTCAATGTTAAAGACTACATCAAAAAAATGAAGAAAAGAGATTCCCAATTGAATTTCAACTGGGGGACAATTTGTCCCCCGGTTGAAATGATTGCCGCAGATGGAAAAAAACGCAAAATACAAGCAGCTGATACTCAAAATCTCCTTCGCATCATTCAATCCATTCCTTCTCCCAAAGCCGAGCCTTTTAAATTATGGCTGGCAAAAGTAGGTGCCGAACGGTTGGAGGAAATTGAAAATCCGGAAATTGCAACTCAACGAACCCGGGAGCTTTACAAACTGAAAGGGTATTCAGATGATTGGATTGAAAAGAGAATGCGCAATATTGCAATCCGTGAAGAACTTACTGAAGAATGGAAGAATCGCGGTGTAAAAGAAAAAATAGAATATGCAATTTTGACAGCCGAAATCTCTAAGGCTACTTTTGGTCTGACACCGAAAGAATATAAAGAAGTGAAAGGGTTAAAAAGCCAAAACCTCAGGGATCACATGACGGATCTTGAACTTATTTTTTCGATGTTGGGCGAAGCTTCGACAAAAGAAATTGCAGTAAATACAGACACTATTGGTTTTATCGAAAATCAAAATGCGGCAAGAGCCGGAGGAAAAATTGCAGGAGATGCGCGCAAACAACTGGAATTAAAATCGGGTAAAAGAATTGTTACCAGTGAAAATTATTTACCCGAAAACAAAAAGAAATCAATATCGGCTAAAAAGAACAATGAAATTTCTGAATGAAACAACATACATTTATCTGGTAATCATTAATTTGGCAAGTGGGTTAGTTTTTGCTTATGATAAATATTTATCAACTGTAAATCGCAGACGCATTCCCGAAAAAACACTTCATGCAATGGAAATTTTGGGCGGAGTGTTTGCCAACCTAATATTAATGTATACAATCAGGCACAAAAACAGAAAGTTTAGTTATTGGATTTGGACCTGGTTGGTGTTGATTATGTGGATATTAATATTTTATTTTCAAAAATAATATACGTAATGATAAAAATTAAAACAGGCGTTATTGGCGGTGCAGGTTATACAGCAGGCGAATTACTTCGCATTTTGGTGAATCACCCCAATGTAGAAATTGTGTTTGTAAACAGCAGCAGTAATGCCGGAAATCGGATAACTGATGTCCACGGCGGATTGATTGGCGAAACCGATCTGGTATTTACTTCCGAATTGCCTTTCGGCGATGTTGACGCATTGTTTCTTTGCTCGGCTCACGGCGATAGCAAAAAATTTATGGATGAAAATGACGTTCCGGCTCATTTAAAAATCATCGATCTTTCGACCGATTACCGCGAGAAACGAACCGACCACGATTTTGTGTATGGATTGCCTGAACTGAATCGTGAACAAATACTCAATGCCCGACACATTGCTAATCCCGGATGTTTTGCCACAGCGATTCAATTGGCATTATTACCTTTGGCAGCAGCCGGATTGTTAACCGACGAAGTGCATGTAAATGCGATTACTGGATCGACTGGCGCCGGTGTAAAACCTTCGGCAAGTACACACTTCAGCTGGCGTAACAACAATATTTCCATTTACAAAGCATTCGGACACCAACACTTGCAAGAAATCGGGCAATCGCTACTCCAGCTTCAAAGCGGATTTGATGAAGCTGTGAACTTCATCCCGGTACGAGGAAATTTCGCCCGTGGTATTTATGCAACTTCATATACGAATTGTACTCTAAGTCTGTCCGAAGCAAAAGAATTGTACAAAGAATTTTATAAAGATACTGCTTTTACTTTTGTGGTGGATAAAAATCCGGACATGAAACAGGTGGTTAATACCAACAAAGCCATCATTTATCTCGAAAAGCACGGCGATAAATTATTAATTGTGTCGATGATTGATAATTTGCTGAAAGGTGCTTCGGGACAAGCCGTTCAGAACATGAACCTTATGTTCGGATTGGATGAGAAAACCGGATTGGGATTGAAAGCCATTGGATTTTGAAAAAATGAGTTTTCTGACATCCAAATAATCTGACATTCAAACAATTTGAATAAAATTTACATGAATAGGAATGCAAAATCTGCGTTCCTATTTTTCATTGTTATGTCTTCATATTTCAAGATTCTATCATAAGAAACTTTGATTTTTTTTTAAAATTATGTCTTTAAAAAATTTCAAAAAAAACCATTATTATTATCAGTTTTTATGCTTTACCAATTTCGTTTTACTAAAAAATCCCATTTTTTGACCTTTTTTAGTGGTGATAAAATTCCATGTACCCCATTTTTTTAATTAAATAGTTATAACATGCTGTATATCAACACAAATAAAAAACATTTTGTACCCCATTTATTTTGCATTTAATTTGCAATATCCATTTTCATTTCGTATTTTTAACAGCTCAATTATTCGATTAAAATCCCTTTCGAATTAAGCGTTACCAAAAAATCAAAAATTAACTATCCTATACGGCCAAGTCAGTTTACAATAATATATCTGTCAACAAATCTGTGTTTTTTTATTTTCTTTTTTAAAATATTGATAATTTATTTTTGTAGAAAAATATTAATGATATCAATTCAATTACAATCAGTTTACATTATTATATCTGTCAAATAATCTGTGTTATTTTCTTTTTTTTAGGATAATAATTAATGTTCGAAATTATTAGAGTTATCAATTCAATTGATGTTTATTTACATAATATTTATCTGAGTGATCATGAGAAACAATTATCTACGTTATTCGTTCCTATTTGTGTGTTTATTGTGTGCTTTCGGTTGTACTGATAAAAGCACAGATTACCCGAAATTACTTACAACTGCCATTGAAAATTTTTACAATGAAAATCAAAATGAGCTGATACTTACTGACATTGAAAAAGTATTAGCAACCGATCCCGACGTTGAAACCAAACAGGTTTCCCTGATTTTTAAAGCTGCAGCTTTGTGCGAATCCACTCAAATCGACAGTGCGTGTGCTTTATTTAAAACCATAAGGCCGGAAACCCTGAGTAAACAGAGTCTTTTTTGGTACAAAAGTATTGAAGGCCTACTGCTTTTCAGAAAAAACCGTTTTTCCGAAGCTTATAAAGTACTATTAGCCACCACCTCATCCC
>JAKLIM010000640.1 GCA_022709605.1 Bacteroidota bacterium
TGTTTTGAAGCTCGCAAACTTTTCTTCTCCGATAGCTATCGGAGAAGAATGAAACAAGAAAACGTTTCTTTGTTTTATATTTTAAAGGAAACAACTAATAAACGTTCATTCCGATAGCTATCGGAGCTACGATATTTTGAAGTTCACAATGAAAAAAAACTTTCTAATTAAATTTCAATAGTAAACGGATTAATAATTCATAATTATTTGGCTACTTCCGTTGGAGCTGCCGGTTGTTCGGGTAGGCTCGTGGGTGAAGTAATTCCCCTCTCCTCAAGGAGAGGGGTTTGGGGTGAGGTATTTCTCACTTTTTTTAGTAACGCAGTAAAAGTATAATCCCTATACTTTGCCGGATCGGTGTTTTTGTAAAGCACTTTACCGATATTGTAAATTTCGGCCATTCGCATAAACAAGTCATTCAGCAATTGCTGATTATCCTGCACGATGGCCGCACGGTTACTTTTAATTTCGAACTGTTTTTGTTTGTTTACAGCCAAACTGTTGTG
>JAKLIM010000641.1 GCA_022709605.1 Bacteroidota bacterium
CCGCCGATGGGCTGTCCGAAGCAGCGCGTTGTCAAAGACCTAAGCTACAGCAAGATTGAAAGCAAATCACAACGACAGAAGGCTTTCGTCAGGCTGCGGAATCGTTGTCAAAGACCTAAGCTACAGCAAGATTGAAAGCAAATCACAACCAGTGTTTGTGAGGGCGTCCGTAGCAAGATGTTGTCAAAGACCTAAGCTACAGCAAGTTTGAAAGCAAATCACAACCGGCGTGGGTGGCGCTCATGACCAACGCGGGTTGTCAAAGACCTAAGCTACAGCAAGTTTGAAAGCAAATCACAACAGCTCCTGCGCGTGGAGGTGGTTCTCGAAGTTGTCAAAGACCTAAGCTACAGCAAGTTTGAAAGCAAATCACAACGCACGGGCATTTTTCTCGAGCCATTTTTGAGTTGTCAAAGACCTAAGCTACAGCAAGTTTGAGAGCAAATCACAACCCATTTGCTGTGGAAGCCTAAATTTTTCATCGTTGTCAAAGACCTAAGCTACAG
>JAKLIM010000642.1 GCA_022709605.1 Bacteroidota bacterium
CAAAACAAAAGCATAATCCTTCATCGCACCACGAGTGCAAAAACACCCCGACCTCACTGAGTTCGGTGCGGGGCACAGCGCGCCACCGTCCGCCAGCTGGCGGACCAACGCCACATACCGCCGAACGTTATAGCCAATGCGATAACAAATACAAAAGAAAGTTTGCATCTAGGTAAATTATTATTTACCTTTGTATTGTAATATCCTTTCAACAGACAATGAAATGTTCTGAGCTATATAAGATCCTGACAAAAGACGGTTGGTACCCTGTTTCACAAAAAGGTTCGCATGTAAAACTCAAGCATGACAAGAAACCAGGCATGATCATCTTCCCAAATCATGGTAGTCAGGAGGTCGGTAAAGGGCTTGAGAGAAAGATACTCAATGATGCAGGTTTGAAGTTGGAGAATTAATAAAGGTGATGGAGATGAAAACAACGAATAAAAAGATAAAAATGATAGTGGAGAAAACAGATACAGGTTTTTCTGCCTTTTCTGAAGACTAT
>JAKLIM010000643.1 GCA_022709605.1 Bacteroidota bacterium
CCTTTGCTTTTTCAATAACTGAAATAAAATTCCTAAAATCGGTATATTCCAATGCTTTGGCTAACTGACGAGCCATCCAGAATTCACTACCATCTTTGTCAGTGTGTTTTATCTGCTCAAAAATAGTTAAAACGGTTTTGTTAATTTCATTTTCCATAATTATATTGTTATTAGATTTTTCCGCTCCAAATATATACAATTATTTTAAAATTTATGGGAGGAGTTTACAAATATTTCAAGGTAAGATATAAACAATCGAAAGCGTTAAGTACAAGTGTTTGGTAATGAAAAACGGCTTCACATTTCTGCGAAGCCGTTTTCTTATTCCCCCTTTAGGGGGTTAGGGGGCAGTTTATTTACTATTCTTTTCCACCCAAACTCTAGCATTTACAAATGCTTCCACCCAGGGAGTGATTTGGTCACTGTTTTTGCGGTCAGCAGGATAATTAGCACATTGCCATGGGAATATGGCACGTTCAGGATGTGGCATCATAGCCAAATGAC
>JAKLIM010000644.1 GCA_022709605.1 Bacteroidota bacterium
GCCGCAAAAGCTTGTGGGTATTACAACGCCGGAACAATTGAGTTTTTGTTTGATAAAAATAAAAATTTCTATTTTCTTGAGATGAATACCCGCCTTCAGGTAGAACATCCGGTTACCGAAATGGTTACAGGCATCGACCTTGCCAAAGAGCAAATCAGGATAGCAGCCGGTATGCCGCTTTCGTTCACTCAAAAGGATATAACATGGAACGGCCACTCCATTGAATGCCGTATCTATGCCGAAGACCCATTCAACGGATTTCTGCCCGACACCGGAAAAATCACCTATCTAAGAAGACCCGGCGGAACCGGAGTGAGAATCGACTCGGGTGTCGAAAACGGCTCTGAGGTAACCATTCACTTCGACCCGATGATTGGCAAGCTGATAATATGGGGCAAAGACAGGCTCGAGGCAATTTCGCGAATGGAGCGCGCGCTCCGCAACTATAGGATTAAGGGAATAAAAACAATCATTCCTTTCGAGCTTACGGTAATGCAGCATC
>JAKLIM010000065.1 GCA_022709605.1 Bacteroidota bacterium
AACAAAATGTCGCTATGTTAGGTGTGAGAATTAATATTTTTAATAAATTTATCCATAAGGTTAGGGTATTATTATGACGTTATTGATAATTAGATTAAAACCCCGTTCGGCTTAACGTGGTACCGGATTATTTACGCTACGAAGAACTGGGGTTGAAATAAGTGTATATATTATTGCTTTGCTTTTTTATATTATTCACCTTTTATTCCTCTGTTTTTGGTCTGTTTGCACGCATCCAGGACAAAAAGAAACAGATTTCGATACGACTCAGGGCGCTTCCCAGCATTTCATTTGCCGAACTTGAAGCATCATTTTCTTCCATGAGCTTTTTGCCTGTTTCACGTTTTTCGGGCGAAATAAACTTGTTTATATCCAATAATCCGCTATTGACATAAACGAATAAATGCGAGCAAATGGTTGAAACTGCAAGACCGCGTTCTGCGGCAATTTCGTCAATGGTTTTTCCGGTTTTGAAGAGCTCTAAGGTCTGTTTGTGCGAATCACCTTTTGGCTTTTTCTCTTTCTTTTCTTTATCCCTTTCCCTTTTTACAGTTTTTAATTCATCTATTTGAGTTGTAAGCTTATGTTCAGCGCAATATTTTTTTATTATTTCAATAAACTGACTTCCGTATTTCTCAACTTTTGCAGGACCAAAACCGTTTATTTTCAATAAATCATTCTCAGTAACCGGCAAATAATCAGCCATTTCAACTAATGTTTTGCTCCCTGCTACGATATAAATTGGTAAATCAAACGGCTCGCAAAGTTGATTGCGGAGATTCACCAGTTCATAATACAGTTTCGGATTCCGTGAAGAAATAAATTTGGACGAACCGGTTTTAGCATATGAATTGACGCTGAAATCGGGAACAAGAAAAGTGTTTTTCAATTCGAAATAATCATCCACCGAAAAAGGATATTTCAAACCTTTCAACACATGTAACTTTTGAGCCATATAAGCGAAATTACTGCGAAGTTGATCGTTATAATCGCGTGCATTTTCGCGACTATCAGTTGAGGCAGGCGATTGTTGAAAAGTTTCGAGTAAGGTAGCAATTTTTTCATTGAAAAATGTGGTGGCAGCTCTTAGTCTTTCCGATAAATAGTCTTCACTTACAGGTGTTTCACTTATTATTTTTTGTAATTGAATTTGAAATTTATTGGCAACTTCCTGAATATTTTGAATTTGTTTTAAAATAACCTTCAGAAATGGGAGTGTTTCTTCATTGAATGATCCTGCAACTCCTTCTACTTCGCGAATGATCCGCGAAGCATGGCCAATGCCGGTTTTAAAGTCGAACAATTGATTCAGTACATGTTTCCTGAACTGATTCCTCGATTCATCCAACTGAATTTCAAGTTCTTCAAGTGGTGTTTTATTGCGCTCGTGTTCAACGATTTGTCGGTCATTTTCAATGCTTTGAGGATTTATTTTACTCCACAGCACCATTCCTTCGAGACTACGACACCTGCTCAATGCCACATAAACCTGACCGGAAGCAAAAGCATCACCGGCATCTATTATCGCTTTGTCAAATGTAAGTCCCTGGCTTTTATGGATGGTTATTGCCCATGCCAAGCGCAAAGGAAACTGCACAAATGTACCAAGCGTATTTTCTTCAATTTGTTTTGTAGTTTCGTTGGTCGAATACCGTATATTTTCCCAAACCACTTTTCCTAAATCGATAGAAAGTTCATCTCCGGGGCATTTTATTGTTATTATATCTTCTTCAATAGATTCGATCATACCGATTTTTCCATTGAAAAAACGGCGGGGAGTTTCGTTATCGTTTTTGATAAACATAACTTTAGCCCCGATTTTTAGTTCCAGTTTTTTTTCGGTTGGATAACTTTTTTCAGGAAAATCACCTTTTATATCTGCGTCGAAGAAAAAAGATTTCCCTTTCAATTGTCTTAATTCTTCGATATTCGTACGGTCAGCTTTGTAATTGTGCGTTGTTAATGTAATATAAGTATCATCTTTTGGTGGTACAAATTGTGGATTGTACCTGCTCTGAAGTAGTTTTAAACCGCTTTCGGACAAACAGTTATTACGTACTTCGTTCAAAACCCGTATAAAATCAACATTGGTTTGTCTGAAGATTTTATCTAATTCGATATAAACCGGTTGCTGGTTTTGAATCACCTGACTGTGAAAAAAATACGGACTCCGGTAAAAAGGAGCCAGCAATCTCCATTCTTCATCCACTGCTACCGGCGAAAGTTGAAACATATCACCAATAAAAATAACCTGAACACCTCCGAAGGGTTCATTTTGCCGATACCTGAAATGCCTTAAAATGGTATCAACCGCATCAAGAACATCGGCGCGTACCATGCTAATTTCATCAATCACAAGCAATTCAAGTTCCTGCAATACTTTTCGCCTTGAACCCTGCATTTTTGTTTTCTCTATCAGCTCTTTATGCCCTTCTACAGTGGGCAAAAAAGGCGTAAACGGCAATTGAAAAAATGAATGCATGGTTGTTCCACCGGCATTGATGGCAGCTACACCCGTAGGCGCAACAATGGCCATTTGCTTTTTTGTAACTTTTTGAAGTTGATGTAAAAAGGTGGTTTTCCCTGTTCCGGCTTTGCCTGTAAGAAAAATACTGCGGTTGGTCGAAAGAGCAAATTCGCGTGCTAATTCGTAATACGGTGATAAATTATTCATATTGGTTTTTTTTCAATTATTAATTCTACTTTACCAAATTTAAAATAAAGCAAATTTAAATAAGAATTAAACCACAAAAGAACACAAAAGTCAACAAAAGAAAGAATTTTCAATATTGAAAATTCACTTTTGTGTATTATAATAATTGTTTTTCTCTTCTTTTGTGGCTCTTTTGTGTTCTTTTGTGGTTCAAAAATTTTATAATGGTAAAGTAGAATTAAAAAGAAGATTTTTTTATTGCAAACAATATTGCAAAGATGAAAAATAAAATTTAATAAAACAAATAAAAAAAGCCTGAACTTTAGATTAGTTCAGGCTTTTTCTGATGATTTATTTTAATTTTATGCGAGCATACTTAACAGAATACCTGCTGCAACAGCAGAGCCAATTACTCCGGCTACGTTTGGACCCATGGCATGCATCAACAAGTGATTTCGTTTATCGTAATGTAAACCAACCTCCTGAGAAACACGTGCTGAATCAGGTACCGCAGAAACACCTGCTGAACCGATAAGCGGATTAATTAGATTTTCCTTTTTAAGAAATAAATTCATGAATTTTGCAAATAATACACCACTAGCAGTTGCAACCATAAACGATGCAGCACCCAATCCAAAGATTAAAATTGAATTGGTTGTCAAAAATTTATCAGCCTGAGTCGAAGCACCTACTGTAAGTCCCAACAAAATAGTAATGGTATTAATCAATGCAAAGCGAGCTGTTTCGGCCAAACGTTCGGTCACTCCTGATTCTTTTAACAGATTTCCGAAAAATAACATACCGAGTAAAGGCATTGCACTTGGCGAAATAAATGTTGTTAGTAATAAACCAATGACAGGGAATGCAATTTTTTCAAATTTAGTAACCTGACGAGGAGGTTTCATACGAATCAACTTTTCTTCTTTTGTGGTAAGCAACTTCATAATGGGTGGCTGAATTACAGGCACCAAAGCCATGTACGAATAGGCTGCAACAGCAATAGCTCCCATTAATTCAGGCGCCAGTTTCGACGACAAGAAAATAGCGGTTGGACCATCAGCACCTCCAATGATACCAATTGCACCTGCCTGAGCCGGTGTAAATCCTAACGCATAAGCACCAATAAAAGTGGCAAAAATACCAATTTGAGCGGCTGCACCAAGAAGCATTAATTTGGGGTTGGCAATCAAAGTCGAAAAGTCCGTCATAGCTCCGATACCCAAAAAGATGAGTGGAGGATACCAACCGGAGATCACACCGCTGTAAAGAATATTCATTACTGAACCTTGTTCGTAAATTCCGATTTTGTAACCTTCGGTAAAAGGCACATTGCCCACCAGAATCCCAAATCCTATCGGTACAAGTAAAAGTGGCTCCCAGTTTTTGGCTATACCCAGGTATAGGAATGCAATTCCTATAACTATCATTATCAGGTACTTGAATTCAAAGTTTGCGAAACTGGTATTCGACCAGAATTTCGTTAAACTATCCATTACCAACGACGATTCAGCTACATTGGCAGCAAAAATACCGGTAGGTAAAAATAATCCAAGCAGAATAAGTAAAAAACCAATCTTATATTTTAATTCTTTCATAAGTTTAATTTTTTTTATTCTACTTCAAACAATACAGCATCTTGCAATACGGCAGAACCTGCATGAGCACATATTTTCAATATTTTACCATTTCTTTCGGCCAAGATGTTATTTTCCATTTTCATCGATTCCACAACCATTAATATATCCCCGTCTTTGAAAGTATCTCCTTCGGAAACCAATACTTTAAATACACTTCCGGGAAGTGGTGATTTGATAGCCTTTGAACTTGGTTTTGAACCACTTGATACAGGCGATAAGTTTTCTAAAACCCGTTTATCCCCTTGTTTTGTGCTTACTTCTTTACGTACCAGTATAGGCGTTTTCGAAGTTTTAATTTCTTGTTTTATTTTTACTGAATAGGGAGTTCCGTTCACTTCCAATTCGGCGGTATCACCTTCTACCGATTTGATATGAACCTGATAGTCGTCGCCATTTATATTAAAATCAAATTTTTTCATTTATCTGTGTATTGTGTTGTTAAGTCCATAAATTTTTGAATTCCAGGGAGAATAACGTCTTTCAATTCGTTTTATCGTAATTACGTTACTTTCCTCATCGTGTACATCGCTCAGAAACAAGTGTAATGCCATCGAAATAGCCGCAATCTCATTGGCCGCAATATCTACTACAACTTTACTTCCATCTTCGTTTAGCTTCTTTTTCTTTTTTACCGAATTTACAACTAAATGCTGTACTCCCATAAAACAAAGAACTAAAATTGCCAAAGCGCAAAAAACAACTGTTATTCCTACCACCGAACCAATTAGTAGTTCGTTCCAGTTAGTTATATTAAGTATCAGCATAATTATAAAGGAATATTACAATGCTTGCGCAATGGGTTTACAACTTTTTTGGTTTGTAATGCCTGGAAAGCACGAATGACACGGAAACGGGTATTTCTTGGCTCAATAATATCGTCAATATAACCATAAGATGCTGCTTGATAAGGGTTAGCAAATTTTTCGTTGTATTCACCTACTTTTTCTGCAATGTATTTGGCTTTTTCAGCAGGATCGGTAATGGCTGATATTGCTCTGCCTTCAAGTACTTCAATGGCTCCGGCAGCTCCCATAACTGCAATTTCGGCGGTTGGCCATGCATAGTTGAAATCGCCGCGAAGTTGTTTACAGCTCATTACGTCGTGTGCACCACCATACGATTTACGCAGGGTAACGGTTACTTTTGGTATGGTTGCTTCGCCATAAGCAAAGAGTAATTTTGCGCCGTGAATGATAATACCTGAATATTCCTGACCAGATCCGGGTAGGAATCCGGGAACATCAACCAAAGTTAATACCGGAATATTAAACGCATCGCAAAAACGAACGAAACGGGCAGCCTTGCGCGATGCATCGCAATCAAGTACGCCTGCTAAAAAGTTTGGTTGATTGGCAACTATACCGGTCGAAGCACCGTTAAAACGTGCAAAACCTACAATAATGTTACGCGCATAATTGCGGTGAACTTCAAGAAATTCGCCATTATCCACAATCGTATGAATAACATTCTTCATATCGTAAGGCAAATTCGGATTGTCAGGTATAATGGAATTTAAAGCATCTTCCAGGCGATCAATCGGATCATTGGTATCGAATAAAGGCGCTTCTTCCAAATTGTTTTGAGGTAAATACGATAATAATTTACGAATCATCAAAATACCTTCTTCTTCGTTTTCTACTTTAAAGTGCGAAACGCCTGATTTTCCTGCATGTACATCAGCACCACCAAGGTCATCGGTCGAAATATCTTCGCCGGTAACCGATTTTACTACTTTAGGTCCGGTAACGAACATGTACGAGTTTTGCTCGGTCATCAACACGAAGTCGGTGAGGGCAGGTGAATAAACTGCACCACCGGCACATGGTCCGAAAATGGCTGAAATTTGAGGAATAACTCCCGATGCAAGAATATTTCTTTCGAAAATTTCGGCATATCCGGCAAGCGATGTTACACCTTCCTGAATACGTGCGCCACCCGAATCGTTGATGCCAATAACCGGACAACCCATTTTCATGGCCATGTCCATTACTTTACAGATTTTCAGTGCCATAGTTTCCGACAATGAACCACCAAATACGGTGAAATCCTGTGCAAAAACATACACTGTACGACCATCAATTGTACCGTGACCGGTTACTACACCATCGCCAAGGTATTTTTCATTTTCAAGACCGAAATTGTAGCAACGATGCGTTACAAACATATCCAATTCTTCGAAACTGCCTTCGTCGAGTAACATGTCGATACGTTCGCGAGCGGTAAATTTACCCTTTGCATGCTGCGAAGCAATGCGTTTTTCGCCACCACCTAATTTGGCTTTTACGCGCAAATCAATGAGATTTTTTACTTTTTGTTTATTTTCCATTATGATTAAATATTAATTATTCCGAAAACTTCCACAGTAGGATCACATGCCATACTGTTTGCTTCCCGGCGAATTTACAAGGTAATTATTTGTTTGGGTCTTCGCAAAGTTCAGTTAAAACTCCAAACGTGGATTTTGGATGAAGGAATCCAATATTCAAGCCTTCAGCACCTTTACGTGGCGATTTATCGATTAAAGTAACCCCTCTTTCAGCAACAGTATCGAGCGCATTTTGCAAACCATCAACTGCAAAAGCGATGTGGTGAATGCCTTCGCCTTTCTTTTCGATAAATTTACCTACCGGACCTTCAGGGTCGGTTGATTCTAATAATTCAATTTTTGTTTGTCCGATTTTAAAAAAAGCAGTTTTTACTTTTTGTTCAGCAACTTCTTCTACAGCATAGCATTTTAAGCCTAAAACTTCTTCGTAATAAGGAATGGCGGTTTCTAAACTTTTAACAGCGATACCCAAATGTTCGATGTGAGTTAAATTCATAATTGTTTAAATTTATATGTTTGAATATTTTTTAAAAATGAAATTTTTTATAATAAAGAAATATTTCTTTAATCCCTGAAAAACGCCGCAAAATTACTACAAATATTCTTCATTATTAATGAAATAAGGTATTAATTTTGTTTTTTTTTATTGGTGTTGATAATCAGGATGATAACACTTTTTTTGCAAAAAGTTAAATGATTAATTTATGCACAATATAAACAATTGTGTGCATAATATTTTTGTTAAAAAATTTAAGCCCCATCGAAATGTAAATGTTTAATAATGAGGAATTTTTTAAGTACGATTTTTTGAAGACTTAATTCAGAAATATTTTCAGGAGAGTTATTCACATGTGACACCAAACAAATTTTCAAATCGGGCTTTAATCAACAGTTCATCATTTTTAGGGAAAGAAAGTATAACAGTGCATTTATTATCAAATTCCTGCTTCAAAATCTGTGCGTTAGTTTCCTTTACAATTCGCATTACATCATTCAAAAGCAAATATTCGAAATGAATGCAAAGAGTGACCTGAACTGTTTTTTCGACGATTTCAGAATTATTAATAGCATCCGAAGCGGCTTGTTTATAAGCAGTTATCAAGCCACCGGTGCCGAGCAATATTCCGCCAAAATAGCGAACAACGATGATTAAAACATTGGTAAGTTCATGGGAATTAATCTGACCCAATATCGGACGACCGGCAGTGCCTGAAGGTTCGCCATCGTCGTTTGCACGAAAATCGAGCCGATCGGGTCCAAGCATCCAGGCGTAACAAACGTGGCGGGCATCAAAAAAACGACTGCGATACTCTTTTAAAATCAGATGTATTTCTTCTTTATCGCTCACAGGAAGGGCAAAAGAAAGAAATTTACTTCCTTTTTCCCTGTAAATACCTTCAGCTTTCGATGTAATGGTTTTATACGAATTCATCTTGAGGTTCAAATCAACTAATAATTTACAAAAATACGAATTACGGTCGGATTAGAAAATATTCAAATAATTGAGAAGAACTATTTTGACTAATAAACAAAAACCTTATATTTGCACCCGCTTCCAACAATTTTAGAGAAATGTAAAAATTAATGCCTTTTTAGCTCAGTTGGTAGAGCAATTCATTCGTAATGAATAGGTCTGGGGTTCGAGTCCCCAAAAAGGCTCAAAAAAAAAACGTGAACTCATCAGTGGGTTCACGTTTTTTTTAATTATTGAAGTTTATTATTTTTTCTCAATACCGATGAGTTTTTCTACCATATCCCAGTTTACAACCTTCCAAAAAGATTTTACATATTCAGCTCTTTTCGATTGATATTTAAGATAATATGCATGTTCCCAAACATCAAGTGCCAATACTGGTTTGCCCGGAACTTTTATTACATCCATTATTGAATTATCCTGATTGGCTGTAGTGAACATTTTTAATTTTCCGTCATCACCTTTTACCAACCAAACCCAACCCGAACCAAATCGAGATAAAGCCTGGCTTTCGAAAGTGCTTTTGAATTTATCCACGCTACCATAAGTTTTAGTAATTAATTCTTCAAGTGCAGGCGACATTTTACTCTTGTCAGGTGAAGTAAGTATCGACCAGAAAAATGTATGATTGTAATGACCGCCACCGTTGTTACGAACAGCTGTTTGTACATCAACTGGTAATTTGCTTAAATTGAGAAGAATCTGTTCAATAGATTTTCCTTTGAGTTGAGGTGCCTTTTCGATGGCTTTGTTCAGGTTTGCTACATATGCTGCGTGATGATTGTTGAAATGTATATTCATCGTTACACTGTCGATGTAAGGTTCAAGCGCATTGTATTTAAACGGAAGCGGTGCTTGAGTAACCTGAGCAAAAGATACCAATGTAGTTGATAACCATACAATTGCGAAAATAATCTGTTTTTTCATATCATTTATTTTATAAGTTTAATAATTACTTGCAAAACTAACAAGAAAAATGCCTCTTTGTTTATAAAAATAGAATTTTTAAAAGTTTTTTTTATTATTATAATTGTTTTCATTCATTTTAACATTCTCTTTGTACTTTTTATTTCGCTTATCCGTTTATCTTTTCAGTATTTTAATCGTTTTCTAAATTTTAAAACTCATAAATAATTAGGTATATTTGCGGGTTATTAAGCCAAAATATATCTAACAAAGCTCTTATGATCGATTATATAAAAGGAGAAATTTCGGAACTGACCCCTGCATTTGCTGTTATCGAAACAAATGGAATAGGGTATTTTATAAACATTTCATTACCAACCTATACTGTTTTATTTGGAAATAATGTAGCTAAATTATTTGTATATGAGGTAATTAGAGAAGATGCACATGTGTTGTACGGTTTTATAAATCAAACCGAACGTCAATTGTTTCTGTTGCTGATATCAGTATCGGGAATAGGCGCAAATACAGCCCGAATGATCATGTCGTCGTATTCGGCACAAGAAATTCAGGAATTAATTGCTGCCGGGAATGCATCCGCATTAAGCAGTATCAAGGGCATTGGAACTAAAACTGCACAGCGAATAATTGTTGATTTAAAGGATAAAATTCTGAAAGTTGCCGGTGGAGGCACTTTAATGCAGAATACATTTACCAGTCCCAACAGCGAACTGAAGGAAGAAGCCATAAGTGCGCTTGTTATGTTGGGTTTTGTGTCAGCAGCAGCCACCAAAGCCGTTGATAAAGTGATTAAGGAACAACCCGGACTTAAAGTTGAACAGGTAATTAAACAAGCATTAAAATTGTTGTAAGTATCTGAACATCAATTCAGAAAAATTGATAATTATTGTATGATAAATTCTAAAAAAATTTTACCGGTTTTAATTTTATTCGTTTTTGTTATCGGGTCGGTTTATCCTTTTATTAATCATAATACGGATGCTGTATCTGTATATCAAATGCCTGATTATGACACTATTTCGAATAAAGACTCAAAAAAAGGTATAATTGTAAAGAAATATTCACAGGATTCTTACGAAGATATTGTAACCGAATATCCTTTTGACTCGCCAAAACCTGAAAATGTAAAATCAGTCATTGAATACGATTCAAAATCCGGCAATTACGTTTTCCGAACCATGGTTGGCGACATGGAAATATCCACGCCCTTATCGATGACTCCTGAAGATTATAATTCTTTTTCGGCAAAAAATGATATTGCCGCTTATTGGAAAGATAAAAATTCGAAAATTGAAAAGGGAAATGAAGAGAAATTTTCGATTACCGACATGAAATTCAATATCGGAGCTGGCGATAAAGTTTTCGGACCGGGTGGTGTTCAGGTAAAAACGCAGGGTTCGGCCGAACTTGTTTTTGGTTTGAAAACAAACAAGGTCGATAATCCGGCTCTGACTGAGCGAATGAGAAAAAGTACAATTTTTGATTTTGATGAAAAAATTCAGTTGAATGTAAACGGATCGGTGGGCGACAAAGTTAATTTCGGCTTGAATTACAATACCGAATCTACCTTCGAATTTGATCAACAACTCGTAAAACTTGCGTATAAAGGCAAAGAAGATGATATTATAAAAAATATTCAGGCCGGTAACGTGAGTATGCCGCTCAACAGTTCGTTAATAACGGGTAGCACTGCATTATTCGGAGTGAAAACCGATCTTCAGTTTGGTAAATTAAGTATTTCGGCCATCGCTTCGCAACAAAAATCGGAAACCAAAACAGTGAGTTCCAAAGGTGGATCTCAAACCACTGAATTTGAGGTAAATATTGATAATTATGATGATAACAGACACTTTTTTATAAGTCATTATTTCAGAAAAAATTACGAGAATGCAATGAGTAAATTGCCCTTGATTTCGTCGGGCGTTACCATTAATCGTGTCGAAGTCTGGATTACGAACAAACGTGCAAATTACGACCAGTCGCGTAATATCATCGCATTCATGGATTTAGGTGAGAGTGAACGAATTGACAATAATTACTGGAAACAATTAACCACATTCGACTTACCTCAAAACACAGCCAATACACTTTATTCTGAAGTAAGTTCGCTTCCAAATGTACGTGATATACAACAATCGAACTCGGTGCTTGCCGACAAGTTTAGCGCATTAGGAATCAACGGAGGTGAAGATTACGAAAAAATTGAAAGTGCACGACGTTTGGAGCCTTCAGAGTATACTTTGAATTCAATGTTGGGTATTATTTCAACTAAATCGGCCTTGAATCCGGATGAAGTTTTGGGTGTGGCATTCGAATATTCGTATGGTGGTAAAATTTATCAGGTGGGTGAATTTTCGACTGATGCTGTTGAAGCTCCCAATGCCTTGATGGTGAAATTGCTCAAAGGTACGGCACTTTCTCCGCAGCTCGCCATGTGGGATTTAATGTTGAAAAATGTGTATTCGTTGGGTGCAATGCAAATTCAACCCGAAGATTTTGAACTTAATATTGTATACAGCAACGATTCGGTTGGTACAGATTTACAGTACATTACCGAAGGGAAAATTAAAAATCAATTGTTGTTACGCGTGATGAATCTCGATCGGTTGGATTCGAAAAACAACAGTAATCCGGATGGAAAATTCGATTTTATTGAAGGATTCACAACCATGTCGAGTTCGGGTCGGATAATTTTTCCGGTACTTGAGCCGTTTGGTTCACACCTCAAAAAAGTAATCGGCGATGATAAAATTGCTGAGAAATACATTTTTCAGGAACTTTATGATTCGACTTTGATTGTAGCACAGGAATTAAGCGAAAAAAATAAATTCCGAATCAAGGGCGAATACAAAGCGACAAGCGGTTCCGAAATTAGATTGGAAGCCATGAACGTCCCACGCGGTTCTGTTACGGTAACTGCTGGCGGCGCTATTTTGGTCGAAAATGTGGACTATACCGTGGATTATACCATGGGCTCGGTAACCATTCTAAATCAATCTATTCTTGAATCGGGAACTAATATTGATGTTAAACTTGAGAATCAGTCGATGTTTAATATGCAGCGTAAATCGCTGGTTGGTACGCATTTGGAATATGAATTCAGCAAAGATTTTACTTTTGGCGGAACCATTATGCACTTGTCCGAAATGCCGTTAACAACAAAAGTGAATACAGGCAATGAACCCATTTCAAATACAATCTGGGGCTTGAACACCGCCTGGAGAAAGGAATCGCAATGGTTAACAAACATGCTCGATAAAATACCGTTTGTAAATGCCACTCAACCTTCATCAATTGCTTTCAATGCTGAGTTTGCACAATTGGTACCCGGACATCATAAAGTCGTGGGCACCAAAGGCTCTGCGTATCTCGACGATTTTGAATCAACAAAAACTACCATCGACATACATTATCCCGTAAACTGGTATTTGGCAAGTACACCCAATAAATTTCCCGAATCAGTGCGAAGCAATGACGTGGAATATGGTAAAAACAGGGCTTTGTTAAACTGGTATTATGTTGATCCGGTTTTGAATCAGAGTGTTTCTGCAACTCCTGAAAATTTGAGAAATGATCTTGAATCACAATCGAATCATTATACCCGAAATGTTTTGATAAAGGAAATTTTTCCAAATCGTCAAACACTTGCGACTCAAACTACCCGAATGACCATCATGAATTTGTCATATTATCCAACTGAGCGTGGTCCTTATAATCTTGATGTCGAAAGAATTAATGACAATGGAAGCCTTCTGAATCCGGCCGATAGATGGGGCGGAATTATGCGTAAACTGGACGTAACCGATTTTGAAACTGCCAATATTGAATACATCGAATTTTGGATCATGGATCCGTTTATTTACGATAAACAGGGAACTGACAAAGGTGGTGAACTTTATTTCAATCTCGGCGATATAAGTGAAGATATTTTGAAAGATGGAAAAAAATCTTTTGAACACGGATTGCCATTCGACGGCGATGTAACTAAAACCGATTCGACACGTTGGGGTAGAATGCCAAAATCGCAATCAACAGTAACTGCATTTGATAATGCTGCCGGAGCACGTAAATTCCAGGATTTGGGTTTAAACGGAATTTCAACCGCCGATGAATTTATTTATCCGACTTATAAAAGTTTTATTGAGCAATATAAAACAAAAGTGAGTCAAACTGCTCAACAAAGCATGGCTGATGATCCGTTTTCGACAATTAACGATCCGGCAAGTGACGATTATCAGTTTTATCGCAGCACCTATTACGATGATATAAAAGCGGATATTCTAACCCGTTACAAAAGATACAACGGAACC
>JAKLIM010000066.1 GCA_022709605.1 Bacteroidota bacterium
CTTTCATGCTTAACCTTGCTGTTTCCCAGCATTGCTGAATCCAGGTATTGTTTGTGTTTGAATCAACATCAGCCGAAAAATAAAAATTTTTCGGCTTAATTTTTTCAAGTAGCTGTAGCACAAGTGTAGTTTTACCTACCTGACGAGGACCATAAATAACCTGAATGAAATTTACAGGCTCATTTATTCTGGATATAAATCTCTCAAAATAAATACGTTCCATGCTATAACAATATTTTACTCAATATATTGAAATAAATTACTCAATATTTTAAATTATTTTACTCAATGTATTGAGTTATTTTACTCAATATTTATTGCAAAACTACTCAAAATATTAATACAAACAAAAAATCGCTTGATTTTCTATTGAAAACCAAACGATTTAAAGCAGTTATAACCGGAGTCTCTATTAGAGAGGCTATCTCTAAAATACTATTTTCCCATTATTATTCAAGCACTTCGTTATCGTGCATTTCTTTCATAAAAGTTACAAAATCATTTTTACGTTCCGAATCCATCCATTCCAAACTGCGACGTGGATGTGCATTCAACGCTCCCGAAATAAGATAAGGAATGTGATAGCCCCAGTCGATTTGGCTTTGCATGGGGTGCACAAAATCCTGAATAACCTGCAACAAAGGAAGCAAGCGATATTTTGGGTTTTTCAGGAAAGCAATTAAAATTTCGATCGGGCAGTTTCCGGCACCACGACCAAGTCCCATCTAAGTGGCATCGAGCATGGTACAACCTTCCATCACAGCTGTGTATGTGTTGGACATGGCCATTTGCATGTTGTTATGCGCATGAATTCCGATTTCTTTACCCGGCAACGCAGCAATGTATTTACGTACCAAATGTTGGATGGATTCCACATACATACTTCCAAAACTATCCACGGCATAAAACACTTTAACGCGCGAAGCTGCAATGTCTTTCAATGCCTCGTCAAGTTCGTGTTCGTTGACAGTAGAAACAGCCATCAGATCGATACAAACTTCGTAGCCTTTGTCCATGCAATGATGCGCCAAAGCCACTGCTTTATCCACCTGATGCACATAACAAGCTACGCGAATCATATCCAGCAAACTATCCGAAGCCATGGGAATATCATCCAAATCGATACGTCCGATATCTGCCATAGCCGACAGTTTCAGACTGGTTTCGTTTTTGCCGACAATCCGTTCAAGGTCTTTTTGATGACAGAATTTCCAGGGACCATAAACATTACGGTCGAAAGCTTTTTCGCTACTTAAATAGCCGATTTCCATATAATCAACACCCGCTTCGACACAGGCATTGTAAACTCCACGAACAAAATCGTCCGAAAATTGCCATTTATTCATCAATCCACCGTCGCGAACGGTGCAATCCATAACTTTAATTTCTTGCTTGTACATTGAGATATTTACTATTTTTTTTATTTACTATTTACCATTATTTTATCCGGAATCATTTTTTTTAGTATTTCCATTTCTTTGGCGATATTACTATCAATCAACAACCGGTAAATTTCCTCGAAAGTATCTTTGTCCAATCCCGATTCTTCAGCCCATTTTCCACGCAACTCAATTACTTCATTTTTCCTGTCCTGTGCCACAACACTTTCAGCATCGTTTTTAAACTTCACAATTTCGCTGACGTATTCAAATCGCCGGGTAAATAAAGCAATAATTTCTTTGTCGATTATATCAATTTGCTGACGTATTTCTTCCTTCGAATTACAGTCTTTGGGCAATTTGGTTGTGTTTATATCCATAATAGGCTTGAAAATTAAAAAATCGCACAAAAATAGTGGTTTTATTTCAATTTTTAAAATTATCACTCCCAAAAAGTAATAACTTGATATATTTTATGATTATCCACATAATGTCCAAATAATTGGAATTCGAGTTGGGTCCCGCGATTTTTAATCGCGGGACCCACTTCTGCTCACTTTATTCCGGCGTATAAAAACATTAGGTTGTTTTGCGTATAATCATAATATATTTTAACCGTTTATACATAAAAAAAACCGGCAGTAAAACATGAATGTTCTACCACCGGCAAATTATGAATTATGATACCGAAAGTTATTTAGAAATATTATTATAATAGTTCCACGCTGCGTTTTACAAAATTGGCCAGCGCTTCGCCTTTCAGCATATTATTGGCCAACAAAGCGAGGTCAATCAACTGACGAACTTGTTTGTTTCCGGTAGCATACGTTTTATAGACTGCTTTTTTCTTTTCGCCTAATTCGTCGATTTGTTTGGTCAATTCACTGAGTTCGTCCTTTTCGGCGGTTGGGATTTCTTCGTCTTTTTTCCCTTTGTGACTGTCTTTCAGCTTGTCGTGTTTTGTTTTAACCTCATGTAATTCAGCAGCAACCGGACTAACTTCAGCACCACAAGCAGTTTCTTCATCGCTCAACAGTTTTTCGATAACCGGGTGAGCTGTATTTACAACTAAATTGTAACTGTCAGGCATTTCGCCATAAAAACTCATCATACCACCCTGCAACGACGACATTTCTTTCATGCGGCGCATGAATTCGTTTTGAGTTACAAAAACCGGATTGGCAGTGGGTGAAAGTTGCTCGAAAGTGACAATAAAGTTGGTTTTTTCTACCACAGGTATTTGTGAATCGAATACGGCAACCAATGCATCGCGCTGATCATCAGTTAATGACACTTTAGCAGCTTCGTCTTTTTCAATTATTTTATCAATTACATCGCTATCAACACGTACGAAGCGGGTTTTTTCGAACTTCTGCTCCAACTGACTTACTACATGCACATCCAATTGACCGTCCATAATCAGCACATCATAGCCTTTGTCCTGTGCATGCTGAATATAACTGTATTGTTCGTCTGAATTGTTGGCGTATAGGTATATCAAATCGCCGTTTTTATCTTTTTGGTTTTCGCCCACCAACGCTTTATATTCCTCAAAGGTAAAGTATTTACCATCAACGTTTTTCAACAATGCAAATTTCTCTGCACGTTCGTAGAATTTTTCGTCGCTGAGCATTCCGTACTGAATAAATACTTTCAGGTTATCCCATTTTTGTTCAAATTCAGGGCGATCAGTTTTGAAAATTTCCTGCAAGCGGTCAGCTACTTTTTTGGTAATATGACTCGAAATTTTCTTCACATTGCCATCGCTTTGCAAGTAACTGCGCGAAACATTCAGCGGAATATCCGGCGAGTCAATCACACCATGCAACAGCGTAAGATATTCGGGTACAATATTTTCAACATGGTCGGTCACATACACCTGATTGCTGTACAACTGAATTTTATTGCGTTGCATATCAATGTTATTCTTGATTTTCGGGAAATACAGAATTCCTGTCAGGTTGAAGGGATAATCCACGTTGAGGTGAATGTGAAACAACGGATCTTCGCTCATCGGATTCAATTCGCGATAAAAAGCAGCATAATCTTCGTCTTTCAGGTCGGCAGGTTTGCGGGTCCAGGCAGGATTTGTATTGTTAATGATATTGTCCTGATCAGTTTCCACATTTTTGCCATCTTTCCATTCTTTTTTCTTGCCAAAAGCAATTTCTACAGGCAGGAATTTACAATATTTGGTAAGCAATTCCTGAATTTTAGTTTCTTCCAGAAAATCCTTGTTATCGTCGTCAATATGAAGCACGATATCTGTTCCTCGGTCGGCTTTTATGGTGTCTTCAAGCGTATATTCAGGGTCGCCCTTGCACGACCAATGTTGTGCCACAGCTCCATCTTTGAACGATTGAGTAAAGATTTCCACTTTTTTAGAAACCATAAATGAAGAATAAAAACCAAGTCCGAAATGACCGATAATGGCCTGCGCATCGTTTTTATACTTTTCGAGAAACTCCTCAGCACCCGAAAAAGCAATCTGGTTGATATACTTTTCAATTTCTTCGGCAGTCATCCCAATTCCACTGTCCGAAATGGTCAAAGTACCTTTCTTCTTATCAATCGAAATGCGGATGGTTGTATCGCCCGATTCACCTTTAAATTCGCCTACCGAAGCCAAAGTTTTTAACTTCTGTGTGGCATCCACGGCGTTTGACACTAATTCACGCAAAAAAATCTCGTGATCGCTGTACAAAAATTTCTTGATAACGGGGAAAATATTATCGCTCGTTACCCCAATGTTTCCTTTGCTCATTTTTTCTTATATGTTTATTAGTTAATTTGATTTACAATTTTACAATTTACGATTTACAATTTTCCGGATAGTTATCGGAATTATAATATACGATTTACTATGCGCGAAAGATTCGGAAGATTTTTTTAATCACAGGCGCTTCAAGTCAAAAAAAATGCCAGCAGGTAAAGTGTGACAGAATGACAGTTTATTTCATGTTTCATGTTTCACGTTTCACGTTTTGGGTTTCACGTTTTCACGTTTCGGGTTATTTTTTATTCTTAATTTTCACATTCTTTTTCGTTGTATTGAAAAAGTCTTTTATCTTTGTTCTTTACTCTTTATTCTAAAAATAAATGAAAAAACTTGTCATACTTACAGGTGCCGGCATGAGTGCCGAAAGCGGGGTTTCCACATTTCGGGATGCGGGAGGATTGTGGGAAAAACACCGCATTGAAGATGTGGCTACACCCGAAGGATTCAGGAATAATCCTGAGCTTGTGTTGCGATTTTACAACGAACGCCGGAAACAACTGATGATTGTAAAGCCTAACGAAGGACATTTGGACCTTGCAGAGTTAGAGAAAAATTTTGATGTGCAAATTATTACCCAAAATGTTGATAACCTGCATGAGCAAGCCGGAAGTTCGCATGTTTTGCATTTACATGGCGAATTAATGAAATCGCGTTCCACCGGTACGGGTAAAGAAATTTACGATGTTCAACCCGGTAAAATTGAAATAAACGTAGGAGATAAATGCCCCAAAGGTTACCAGCTCAGACCGCACATTGTTTGGTTTGGCGAGGCTGTACCTGAATTTGAAAATGCAATAAAAATAGCAGAACAAGCGGACATTTTTGTCATAATCGGTACGTCAATGCAGGTTTACCCGGCAGCTGGACTTATCAATTATGTTTCCGCAAGAGTTCCGATTTATTTAATTGACCCGAATGAAGTAGCAGTTTATAACAAAAATGTTATTGTAATTAAAAAAGGTGCGTCGGAAGGTGTAAAGGAACTGATGAAACAAATATTAAAATGATAGCGTACGGTAGATTTCGAAACTTTTCCAAAGTTCCAAAACTTTAGAAAAGTTTTTTTATTTCTACCTCGATACGCTTTTCACTCCCTTTACCTGCTTAATTTTCTTGACAATTGCTTCCAAATTCTTGGTGTCACTCACCATTATTGTCAGGTTGCCCTGAAACAACCCGGCATTGGTATCGATGGAAATGGAACGAAGCGTAATGTCTTTTTCCTTCGAAATAAGCGAAGTAATGTTGGTAACGATGCCAATATCGTCGTGACCTACAATGTGTAAAGTGATTGGATATTGCGACCCAACCGATTTTCCCGACCAGCGGGCTTTCACTATGCGGTAGCCAAAGCGGGCAATCATTTGCGGTGCATTCGGACAGTCGGTACGATGAATTTTTATCCCTCCCACAACCGACACAAAACCGAAAACATCATCGCCGTAAATCGGATTACAACATTTCGACAACTTGAAATCTACATTCTTCAAGTCCTGACCAATGACAAGCACATCATCTTTACCAAAATTTTCGACTGAATGTGCTTCTTTCGAGAAACTTTCGGCACTGCGGTTTTCAGTTTGTTCCGGGGAAGTTTCCTTTTTTTCGAGGTCAAGATATGCATCGCGCACAGCCAGTACATCTAATTTTTCCTGTGCTATTTCCTGATAGAAATCGCTAACCGTTTTGAAACCCTTTTTCTTGGCCAGTTTGGATAATTTACCCTCATCGAGTTCAATTTTCCAGTTTTTAAATCGTCGCACCAAAGTTTCACGTCCAATTTCGGCATCTTTATATTCAACCTCCTTCAGCGCCTGTCGGATTTTGTTTTTAGCTTTCGAAGTGGTAACGATATTCAGCCACGCAGAATTAGGCTTCTGTGTTGGCGATGTTAACACTTCCAACTGATCGCCGTTGTTGAGCACATATTTTATGGGTACATTTTTGCCATTTACTTTAGCACCCACGCATTTCGCACCCAAACCCGAGTGAATTGAAAATGCAAAATCGAGCGCGGTGGCTCCTTTGGGCAGCTTATGCAAATCGCCGTTGGGAGTAAACACAAAAACTTCCTTGTCGTACAAGTTCAATTTAAACTCGTCCATGAAATCGACGGCATTCAATTCGGGATTTTCGAGTATTTCCCGAATGTTTTTCAACCAGTTATCCATGCCCGATTCACCTTTGATCCCTTTGTATTTCCAGTGCGCAGCCAACCCTTTTTCGGCTACCTCATCCATTCTTACCGTACGAATCTGAACTTCAACCCATTTGCCCTGAGGTCCTAAAACCGTGGTATGCAAACTTTCGTACCCGTTCGATTTGGGTATCGAAAGCCAGTCGCGCAACCGTTTCGGATTGGGCTGATACAAATCGGCGACAATAGAATACGCCTGCCAGCAAGCTGCTTTCTCCTTTTCGGGTGCCACATCGAAAATGATACGGATGGCAAATAAATCGTATATGTTTTCGAAAGGCGTATTTTGCTTTTTTATTTTGTTATAAATGGAATGAATCGATTTTGTGCGCCCTTTTATTTCAAACGAAAAACCCGGTTCGCTGAGTTTTTCTTTCAGCGGCGTAATAAATTCATGAATATATTTGTCACGGGAGCGTTTCGTTTCGTTAAGTTTATGTGCAATTTCGCGGTAAATATCACGGTTTGTGTGCTTTAGCGACAAATCTTCCAATTCCGTTTTAATGGCATAAAGTCCCATGCGATGCGCCAACGGAGCATACAGAAATGAACATTCGCGGGCAATATTTTGTCTGTTTTCTTCCGGAAAGTTATCGAGTGTACGCATCACCTGTAATTGTTCGGCAATAATGATCAGAATCACCCTGATATCTTCGGCAAAAGTAAGCAATAACTTCCTGAAATTTTCGGTTTCGAGCGACGTATTCCGTTGGTATAACTCCCTCACTCTCAGTATACCTTGGATGATAGAAGCTACTTGCGAGTGAAATTCTGCTTCAACCTGCTCAACGGTTAAAAGTTTATTCTCAACCAAATCGTGCAACAAAATACTGATGACTGCCGATTTTCCGAGTCCAACCTCTTTTAATACAATTTCGGAAACGCTAAGTTTGTCGCTGATTGTAAGTCCTTTATGATTTATATTGAATTTATTTCCCAGGTAATAATCTTCGAGAAGCTTTTTTAAGGCTTTTCTTTCATCGAAAGTAAAAAGATTCGGATATTCACGCAAAAATTTCCGGTACTGAAAATGCAGGGGCAGTTCACTTATTTTTGTCATATTTGGAGTAACTATATTAATAAACCGGTATGTTTTGTTTTCGAAAATAAATTTAACAAATACCTTTGTCGGGATTTCTAATTTTATAAAACCGTGATGCAAATATACAACTCAAAATAAAAACTCAGTGTAAATTTAAAGTACAAATTTTACGAAAAAGTATTTTGAAGTGAAAAACAGGAAAATAATTTAAAAAAACAGGATAATTAATATGGAGTATTGAATTTTCTTTTTTAAATTTGCAGACTGAAAAAACACTATCATTAAATATTGTAAATAATTTCAAAGAATTTAAACTTGTAATCAGAAAAGTTAAATAAATAAAGAATACTTAAACATGAAAACAACAATTAAAATCCTTCTGGCTATTTCCATTGTAGTACTTGGATACATGTGCATATCAAGTGTAATGACTCCAATTAAATTCGATCAGCAAAAAGAACTCCGTGAAAAGGAAATTATCCAACGACTGGTTGATATCCGTAAGGCAGAATTAGAGTTCAGAGATCAGAAAGGTGGATTTACAACAAGTTTAGATACGCTTGTAATGTTCCTGAAATCAGCAAAGAAAAAATTTGTGATGAAAGAAGGATCGTTGTCGGACAAACAACTTGAATCAGGATTAACCGAAGCTCAGGCTGCACAAATTGTTCGCAGAGGTAGCAAAGCCGAAATTATTGCCAGTGGCTTAGAAGGTTTCCGTCGTGATACAATTTACGGTTCAGTTATCGAAGCTCTGTTCCCTAATCAGTACACCGCCGAAGATATTGATAAAATTGCGATTATCCCTTATTCAAAAAACGAAAAATTTGAAGTAAAAGTAAATAACACTTATTTTAATTCATCTCAAATTCAAATCCCATTATTCGAAGCATCAGCGCATTACAAAACATATTTGTATGATTTAAATCATCAGGAAATGTTGAATGCAATTGATATGAGAACTAAATTAGAAAAATTCCCCGGATTAAAAGTGGGATCTATCGAAGAACCTAACAATTTTGCAGGAAACTGGGAATAAATGATTTGAATGCATTTGTTAAATTATGAATCAAACAGTGCATAACAATAATTACGGTTTATCCATCCGATTTGCTTCGGATGGATTTTCTTTATTTATAACTGATGAAAATCATTCGCAAATTTCAAAAAAAGAAATTACGGCTCAAATCTACAATTTATCTGAAACTGAAATTATCGATTTACTTTCGAAACAATCAGAAATTCAACTGAATTATAAATCGGTCAGGTTAATTTGCGAAACAACTGGTTATTCAATCATTCCTTATTTGTTTTTCAAAAAAGAAGAGGCTGCTGAAATGTTGAAATTTCAACATCCTGATTTAGATAAAAACAATACTGTTTTATTTAATTTTTTAGAGGCCTGGGATGCTGTTAACATTTTTTCCATCCCCAAAACTCTTGCGGATGTACTCCAACAGTTTCTTCCCGAAATTACCATTGAGCATCATCTGACTACTTTTCTGACAGACTACATTGCTTTGCAAAATGAGAAATACCTGCATATCTGGATTCGGCCCGACGAAATGGATGTAGTTGCAATTAACAGTAATAATCTTCAATTGATAAATACATACAATTATAGTACGCCCGAAGATTTTACTTATCACACCATGAATGTCATTCAACAACTTGGATTAAACCCCGAAGATTGTAAAGTAATATTGTATAACTCTGAAAAAGCTCATGAATACAGCCAACTCATTGTAAAATACGTAGATCATTGTAAAACAATTGACTAAATATATAAAATGAGAATTATAAGCGGAAAATTTAAAGGCAGAAGAATTAGCCCTCCGGGCAATATTACAGCACGACCTACTACCGATTTTGCCAAGGAAGGTCTTTTTAATTTGCTGAACAACAGGATTGATTTCGAAGGAATTGATGTGCTCGATTTATTTGCAGGTACCGGAGGAATTGGTATTGAGTTTGTTTCGAGGGATTGCAGCTCGGTTATTTCTATCGAACAGAATGACAAGCATTGCGCTTTTATCCGAAAAATTTGTACTGAACTGAAAATAACCAATCTTACAGTTATCCGTACCGAATGCCTGAAATTTATTGCCACATGTCACGGGTCTTTCGACATGATTTTTGCCGATCCACCCTACGAACTTAGCCAAATACCCGAGATTCCTGACCTGATTTTCAAGCATAAACTCCTCAAACCCGACGGACTTTTTGTGCTCGAACATTCCTCCAAAAACAATTTTGAGAACCACCCCAATTTTACCGACCATCGCAATTATGGAAATGTAAATTTCAGCTTTTTTGAAAATAAATAACCCTTAAAAAGGAGTTTTTCTGCCATTTTCTGCCCTTTTGTCAGTTAAATACACCCCATTCCGACTCATTTTTTGATAAAATACTGTCAAAATTCAACACTACCCTACATTTTTTCTGTTGGCATACGCTTTGTAAAATTGAAAGCGTATTGACAAAAGAAATTATAAACTAATCATATAAATTACTCAAAAAAATTATGGGAAAAATTATTGGAATTGACTTAGGAACCACAAACTCTTGTGTTTCTGTAATGGAAGGTAACGAACCTATCGTTATTGCCAACAACGAAGGTAAAAGAACGACTCCTTCGGTAATTGGTTTTGTTGATGGCGGAGAGCGCAAAGTGGGTGATCCTGCTAAACGTCAGGCCATTACAAATCCTACAAAAACTGTATTTTCTATCAAACGTTTTATGGGCGAAAGCTACGATCGTTTGACAAAAGAAATTGGTCGCGTACCTTTTAAAGTGGTAAGAGGTGACAACAATACCGCACGTGTTGATATTGATGGACGTTTGTATTCTCCACAAGAAATTTCGGCCATCATTTTACAAAAAATGAAAAAAACTGCCGAAGAATACCTCGGTCAGGAAGTTACCGATGCGGTAATCACTGTACCTGCCTATTTCAACGATTCACAACGTCAGGCAACAAAAGAAGCCGGCGAAATTGCAGGTTTAAATGTGAGACGTATTGTAAACGAACCAACGGCAGCAGCTTTGGCTTATGGTTTGGATAAAACCAACAAGGACATGAAAATTGTGGTGTTCGACTGCGGTGGTGGAACTCACGACGTTTCGGTACTTGAATTGGGCGATGGCGTTTTCGAAGTAAAATCGACTGATGGTGACACCCACCTTGGTGGTGATGACTTTGACCACCGTATTATCGACTGGTTAGTAGCTGAATTTAAAAATGAAAACAGTGGCATCGACCTGAGCAAAGACCCAATGGCTTTGCAACGTTTGAAAGAAGCTGCCGAAAAAGCAAAAATTGAACTTTCGAATACCACATCTTCGGAAATCAATTTACCTTATATCATGCCTGTTGATGGTGTGCCACGTCACCTGGTTCGTACGTTGACACGTGCAAAATTTGAACAACTGATTGACGATTTAATTCAAAAAACAATTGAACCATGTCGTACCGCTTTGAAAAATGCAGGATTAACAATCAATGACATAAACGAAGTAATACTCGTGGGCGGTTCAACCCGTATTCCTGCAATTCAGGCCGCTGTTGAAAAATTCTTTGGTAAAGCGCCTTCAAAAGGTGTAAATCCCGACGAAGTTGTAGCCATTGGAGCTGCTATTCAGGGTGGTGTGTTAACCGGCGAAGTGAAAGATGTTTTGTTACTTGATGTTACTCCGCTTTCGTTGGGAATCGAAACAATGGGTGGTGTAATGACAAAATTGATTGAAGCGAATACAACTATTCCTTCGAAAAAGTCGGAAACATTTACAACCGCAGCCGACAATCAGCCTTCAGTTGAAATTCATATTCTGCAGGGCGAGCGTCCAACAGCAGTTCACAACAAATCACTGGGTCGTTTCCACTTGGATGGAATTATGCCGGCCCGCCGTGGTGAACCGCAAGTTGAGGTTACTTTTGATATTGATGCCAATGGTATTTTACACGTTTCGGCCAAAGATAAAGCCACCGGAAAACAACAAAGTATCCGAATTGAAGCTTCATCAGGTTTAAGTGATGCCGAAATCAAACGTATGAAAGACGAAGCTGCTGCCAATGCCGAAAGCGATGCCAAAGAAAAAGAAAAAATCGATAAAATGAATCATGCTGACTCTTTGATATTCCAGACAGAGAAACAGTTAGCTGACATTGGCGATAAAATTCCGGCTGACAAAAGAGGTCCGATCGATGCTGCATTGGTCAAACTGAAAGAAGCTCACAAAGCTCAGGATGTAGCTGCAATTGACGCCGCAACCAACGAACTGAATACTGCTTTCCAGGCTGCAAGTCAGGATATGTATAATGCTCAAAATGCACAGGGCGGTCAACAAGCCGGCCCACAGGATTTTGGTGGAGAGCAACAAAGTTCAAATGACAGCAAACAAGGCGATGTAACCGATGTGGATTTTGAAGAAGTAAAATAAAACCAAAAACAAGGGTATATATCCAAACAGAAATCGCTGTAAACGCTTAGTTTACAGCGATATTTTTATTTTATTTTTTGCTTATCTATTGTTATATTCGATTATTTTTCTTATATTTGCAACATATTTGTAACGCGACTTAATTAGCAGGAAAGTGCGACTTATAAATACTTATACATACGTACCCATATTTAAAACGTGTATTATGCCAGTTAGCAAGTTTATCCTCCAAAGAAATTGCGAAAATTGCGGTAAGCAATTTAACGCCAAAACTGTCTACTCGAAGTACTGTTGCGAGAAATGTTCTGAAGCAGCCACACGTAAAAAGAAAGCCCTTGAAAAGGAAGAAGAAAAACGCGAACAGTTAGCCAATCAAATTCCAGCAGACCGCCCTTACATTTCAATTCAGGAAGCAGTAGTTCTGTTTGGAATATCCAGGGATACCATTTACCGACAAATCAAGAAAGGCAATATTCCAGCCGTAAATCTTGGGGAGCGGTTAACCCGCATTAGTCGGGTCCACATAGAAGCCATGTTTCCAAAGGTCGAAATCATTCAATCTACTCAACCACTAATCGAACAAACAAAACTCAATTATGACCCAAGTGAGTGCTACACGATTGGCGAGATAACTGAGAAGTTTGGAATATCAGCTTCAACAGTCCAAAAGACCATTCGAAAATGCAGTATTCCCAAAAAGCAAATTGGCAAATTCGTATATGTCCCCAAATTAGAAATCGACCGGCTATTCAACCATAAATAATACAGAGCCATGAAAAAGAAACTCGCAAAAACCAAATGTACTGCAAAACTCCGCAAATCCGAATATCATAACGAATGGTATTTAATACTTGAAAGCTATCCAGTTTTCAAGGCTGGTAGTGATAAAGCTCAACGGATAATAGAAGCACTAAACCGCTCTGTTACCACACCTATATGGGATAAAACGCGTACAACAAGAGCCTCAACAGATGGTGCCAAAACATTCAAACCCAAGAGAGATTCAAATGGCATTATACAATGCAAAAGCAATATTGATCAGGAAGCCTGTATTTATGCTGATGGTGTGCGTAGTCTTAGGCAACGTGAGTATGATAATGCTGATTTGTACACGGAAAAGGAAGCCGAACAAGTTGAACACAACCAACGTCAGCAAATTGATTTTATCGATTACTTTCAAAAAGTATCAAAAGAACGACACCGCAACAGTTCTCAATCCATTATTGTCAACTGGGTTCGAGTTGGTGAGTTGCTGAAATCTTTCAACAACAATCAGCCACTTTTATTTTCTCAGATTAACCTTGGTAAGGCTGAAGAATTTCGTCGCTTTGTACTCACAGCCCCTTGTGGTGGCAATAAAAAGGGTACAATATCACATAATACCGCAGCAACTTATTATAGCAT
>JAKLIM010000067.1 GCA_022709605.1 Bacteroidota bacterium
TAATTAACCGTATGAACTTTCAATTGGGTGCCGGTGGTGGAATTCAGTACAAAAATTATCAGTTGAAGGCTGGTTACGATTTTGGAATTAACAGTATTAATGCAGTTGATACCGGCAGTTTACATCAAAGTGGATGGTATGTTTCTTTCTCATACAAATTCTGATAATTAGTCCTGCCAATACTATTTTGGTTAATCCAATTTTAAAAATTACATAAACATATTTAAATCAAAGCTAAACTCCCGCGGGTTTAGCTTTTTTTGTGATTATTATTGGAACTATATCTTTTCGTCTTGTTTTTTATGATTATTTTTGCAGTTGATTTACCAAAAAAAACGATTAAGTTAGAAAATGCAACTTTACTCTATATATCAACAACATCCTGAAATTTGTACCGACAGTAGAATACGTACAAACGGAGCATTGTTTTTTGCTCTAAAAGGCGATAATTTCAATGCCAATGCGTTTGCAATCAAGGCTTTGGAAAACGGTTGTTCGTATGCAGTGATCGATGAACCGGAATTTGCAATCGACGAACGGTTTATTGTTGTTGATAACGTACTTTCGAGTTTACAACAATTGGCTCAATATCACCGCAAACAACTGAGTACAAAGATTGTAGGAATAACAGGTACCAATGGAAAAACAACGACAAAAGAATTGATCGCAGCTGTATTGAATCAGAAATATAATGTTTTGTACACACTCGGTAATTTGAATAATCACATTGGCGTTCCGCTAACACTTTTGAAGTTGAAACCGGAACACGAAATTGCCATTATCGAAATGGGAGCAAATCATCCGGGTGAAATAAAAATATTAGCCGAAATAGCCTGTCCTGATTTTGGAATTATTACCAATGTAGGAAAAGCGCATCTCGAAGGTTTTGGTTCATTCGATGGTGTAATGAATACGAAAGCAGAACTTTACGATTACATTTCGAACTTTGGAAAACTAATTTTCATAAATTCGGGAAATAAATTTCTGAAGGAAATGGCCTACAAATCTGGTCTGAGAAATACAAATCAACAAATTGAATATCAATTGACTGAAGATACTGAATCCACCACTTTCGTCTCGGGAAAAATTGCAGATTGCTCACCGTTTCTTCACATGAAATGCGACACCAATTCAGGAACAATTTTTGATATAAACACGAAATTAATAGGAAGTTATAATGCCGAGAATATTCTGGCAGCAGTTAGTATCGGGAATTACTTTGGACTAACTGATATTGAAATTAAAACGGGACTTGAAAATTATCAACCTCAAAATAATCGTTCGCAATTAACCGAAACAAATCGGAATAAATTGGTAGTGGATACCTATAATGCTAACCCTACAAGCATGAAAGCGGCCATTACGAACTTTTCGATTATGAATGTTCAAAATAAAACACTCATTTTGGGTGACATGCTCGAATTGGGGACTTATAGTCGCGACGAACATCAGAACATTGTAGATTTATTGCGTGAGCTGCATTTCGAAAACGTATATTTAGTAGGTCCGGAGTTTAAAAAAACCGATAATTCTTATACTTGTTTCGAAGATGTAAGTGAAATTCTAATGTATTTGAATCAAAACCCGATAAACAATCATTTTGTACTGATAAAAGGATCGAGAGGTATTAAACTCGAGCAAGTTATCGGAACTCTTTAATTTATATATCTAATAATCAACCTGATATGAAGAAAAATAATTTATTAATTCCGGGAATTCTCGCAGGAATAATTATTTTATTAATTATTGCTGTTTTTTATTTTGTAAATAAAACAAAGCAAAAAGAAAAAGAAATAGCTGAAGTAGTTGAAATGATGAGTTTCGACAAACAACAAGTTGAAAAAGAATTTGAAGATCTGACAACTGAATTTGATGGTTATACATCGACTATCAGAAATGATTCTATTTTCAAACTCCTCGAAAAGGAAAAAACGAAAGTTCAACAATTGCTGGATGAATTACGCATTACCAAATCCACGAATTCGCGCCGTATAGCTCAGTTAAGAGCCGAACTTGCAACTGTACGCAAAATTATGGTGCATTATGTCAACCAAATTGATTCGTTGAATGCTGAAAACAAGGTGTTGAAAACAGAAAACAAAGAAGTGAAACGAAAATTTCAGGAAGCATCCCAAACGGTGGATCAACTGTCGAAAGAAAAAGAAACGCTGAATGAAACGGTTAACAGAGCTGCGAAACTCGATGTTTCAAATTTCAGTATGACTCCACTGAATAACCGAAACAGAAAAGTCGGACTGTTTTCACAAATTGCAAATCTTCAGTTTAATTATACAATTGCCAAAAATATTACCGCTTCGCCGGGAAATAAAACAATTTATCTACGCATAATGCGACCCGATGATGAAGTTTTAACAAAAAGTCCGTCGAATGTTTTTCATTTTGAGAATAAGGAGATTTCATATTCAGCTAAAAAAGATTTTGAATACGAAGGTGAAAATTTGAATGATGTACTTTACTGGAAAGTTGAAGAAATAATACAACCCGGTACGTACAGAGCCGATTTTTTTATTGATGGAAACCGAACAGGAAGCTTTCAATTTGTTTTAAAAAAATAATACTAATTTCGCAACACAGTTTCTTTTATTTGTTTCAAAATCAAAAAAATAATGTCATCGAATAGTCGTAATTTTTCAAAAGCTGCCGAAAAAATATCTTTCGATGAAAAACACCGGAAGACCATTCAGTTCAACATTTCGCGCTACGATACTGCCGTAAGCAAAGGCATGGCTCGTTACAAAAATGTGGAACTGGCTAAAGATCACGCAGCTGCGATTAAACGCGATGTGTTGAATAATTGGGGCAAATATCTGATTCAGTTTGAGGAAAATATTAGTTCGCGGGGCGTGGAAGTGCTTTGGGCGACCGATGCAAAAGAAGCAACATTATTGATTGAAAATATATTAAAAGAGAATAATGCCAAACTTTTGGTAAAAAGCAAATCGATGACCACAGAGGAAATCGAATTGAACGAAACGGCTGAAAAACTGGGATGTGAGTCCGTGGAGACTGATTTAGGAGAATTTATTGTGCAAGTTGCAGGCGAGCGACCATACCACATTGTAACTCCGGCAATGCATAAATCCAAAGAAGATATTGCGAAGCTTTTCAACGAAAAATTCAATACGCCACCTGAAAGCACTCCTGAAGAACTGACAGAATATGTTCGGCAGGTATTGAGAAAAAAATATACAATTGCTGAAGTTGGTGTAACAGGCGCAAACTTTCTGATTGCAGATATCGGCGGAATTTCGGTCACTGAAAATGAAGGGAATGGCTTGATGACGACGGCTTTCCCAAAAGTGCACATTGTAATTGCCGGCATCGAAAAAATAATACCTGAAATGAGTCAGCTCGGATTATTTTATCCGCTTTTGGCGGCGCATGGAACAGGACAGCAAATGACGGCTTACAACACCATTTTCACCGGACCACGCACAAAAAACGAGGTTGATGGACCTGAAAAAATGTACGTTATATTGCTTGACAACGGACGCACCAATGTTTTTGCCGATGATGAAGCGTATGAGTCGTTGGCCTGTATCCGTTGCGGAGCTTGTCTCAATGGTTGTCCGGTTTATAAAACGATCGGTGGTTATACCTACGATACAACCTACAGCGGACCAATCGGATCGGTTTTAACTCCTTTTTTGAAAGGTTTCAAAGATTTTTCGCATTTGAGTTTTGCTTCCACGCTTTGCGGTAAATGCGTTGAAGTTTGTCCGGTAAGAATTCCGCTCACCGATATATTACTTGTTAACAGACGTAAAACAGTTGAACAAAATCTGCGTCCTGTTGCCGAAAAAACAATAATGAAAGGATTTCAATTCATAAGCGCTAACCGCAAAGGATTTGACTTTTTTTCGGGAAAATTGAAAAATATTGGTACATTTGCGTTTAATTACTTTGGCTGGGGACCGAAAAGAATCCTACCAAAATTTACAAATAAATCATTTTCAGAACAATATAAAGATAAAAAACTTAAAAACTGATTATTTATTCCATTTATGAAAAATATAAAAAACATTTTATTCCCTATTTTTGTTGCAATTATTCTGACATTAAATTTTTCTTCGTGCAAAGATGATATTTATGCCGACTGGAAAATATTAAACGAAAAATGGCTTGAAAACTTTAAAGAAACACACAAAAACGATCCAGGATTTGTAATAACAGAAAGTGGCTTATGTTACAAAGTTATACATCAGGGTGTTATGCGTCGTCCAAATTCAAATAGCTGGATTGTAGCCAATTACAAAGGATCTCTTATTCAAAATTATAAAGGAAAATTTGACGATGAGAAATTATTCGATAGTGGAGAGTTCAATCTCCCTTTATCTAACGCAATTGCCGGTTGGCAGGAAGGCATAGTTAAAATGAATGGTGGGGGTAAGTACATTTTTTATGTTCCGGCAAGTTTAGCTTATGGCGAAGATGGATTGGGCGATATTGCTCCTCACTCTACATTGATTTTCGAAGTAGAATTACTCGATTCGTACCAATAATTAAGTGCAAAACTTAAAAAAGTTGAACGCACAGGTTTTAAATAAATTCTGAGATTGACATTTTAATATCTTGATTTTTAAACAATCAGAAGCATGAAACACATTTTTGTTATCATTTTTATTTCAATTTTCGGATATTTACAAGCTGCTGAATACACTGTTAAAACTATACCCAACCCGAAAACAGCCAACAAACACGATTATGTCAGCAATCCTGATGGCATTATTAATCCGCAAACTGAAGCTGAGATTAACACAATTCTCGATTCACTTGAATTGAAAAAAAGCTCTGAAGTAGCGGTGGTAGTTGTAAACTCAATCGGGTACGAAGACATTGTCACATTTGCCACGCAACTTTTTACCGAATGGGGAATCGGGAAAGAAAAACAAGACAATGGTTTATTGATTCTTTTTGTGATGGATCAGAAAAAGGTAAGATTCGAAACCGGCTATGGAATTGAAGGGGTTTTACCTGATGCAATCAGCAAACGAATTCAGTTAGAATTGATGATTCCCGAATTTAAAAACGGCAATTATGACGCCGGTATTTTGGCAGGAGTAAAAAAAGCAGCTTCGATTATTAAAAATGAACCATTTGATGCTCCAATAGTAAAAGTTCCAATACCCTGGAACGAAATAATTCCTTATGCGGCTGCCGTTTATCTGATTTTAGCATTGCTGGCCTGGCTATGGATAAATAACCGGGTGCAACAGATCAAAAATAATCCAAAATTATTGACCAATATTGCGCGCTATAAAGCAATTAAAACTGAAAAAAACGGTATAATTGTTTTATTTTCAATAATGTTACCGATTATTGGATTTGTACTTATTCTGTTACTGGCACAAAATGTGGCATACATTCTTTTGCTGCTTCCTGTTCCATTGACTACAATTCCTGCCAATATTTTTGCAAAAATATTGATGGCAAAAGTGCGTAAGGAGCCTATTCCGTGTAACGAATGTGGTGGAAAAATGCATATTTTATCTGAAAAAACAGAAGATACCTATTTAAAACTATCGCAACAATTTGAAGAACAGTTGCATGCAGTAGATTACGATGTTTTTGTGTGTGATGGTTGTAAAAATGAAGCAATTTTTACCCTTGACAAGCCAAGTGCTTACTCCGAATGTCCGAAATGTGGTACGAAAGCATTTATATTGGAGAGTAAAAGAACGGTTGTAGAACCTAGTTACATTAATGCCGGTACCGAACGTACCACTTACCGCTGTAAATTCTGCGGTTACGAAGAAAATCACAATTCGAACATACCACGCTTGCAAAGAGACGGAACAGCTTTTGTAGGTGGTGCCATTGGTGGCAGTATCTTTAGCGGTCGCGGTGGTTTTGGCGGTGGTGGCGGATTTAGTGGTGGAGGAAGTTTTGGAGGCGGTATGTCGGGCGGCGGTGGAGCCACAAGCGGATGGTAGAGAGGTTTCAGGTTTGAGAGTTTGAAAATTTGAGAGTTTGAGAGTTTGAGAGTTTGAAAATTTAAAGAAGGCAGGTTTTGTGTTTCACGTTTCGCGTTTCGCGTTTCAGGTTTCAGGTTTCGTTCTCTTTATTCTTTAATCTTTGATCATTATTCTATTAAAAATATTAATCTTTAAATAAAAAAAACAATGAAAAAAAATTCAGTAGTAATTATTGTTGTCGTAGCATTGGCAGCATTTATTTTTTGGGGAATTGGTGCTTATAATAAGTTGGTTACTAAAGACGAAGCTGTAAAAAGTCAGTGGGGTAATGTCGAAAATCAATATCAGCGTCGTGCCGATCTGATTCCAAATTTAGTGGAAACAGTGAAAGGTTATGCAAAACACGAAAGTTCGACTTTCGAAAATGTAATTGCAGCACGTGCTAAAGCAACACAAATAACCGTTGACCCGAACAATCTTACACCTGAAAAACTTCAGGAATATCAGGCAGCACAAGGACAACTTTCGTCGGCTTTAGGCAAATTGCTTATGATAACCGAAAATTATCCAGAACTAAAAGCGAATCAAAACTTTTTGGAACTTCAGGCACAACTTGAAGGTACCGAAAACAGAATTTCGACAGAGCGCACCAGGTTCAACGAAATTGCTCAGGCTTTTAACACCGCAGTCAGACGATTCCCAACCAATATTGTTGCAGGTTTTGGTAGCTTCGACAATAAACCCTATTTCGAAGCAGAAAAAGGTAGCGAAGCTGCTCCTAATGTGAAATTCTAATTTTTTTATAAAAAATCTAACTTTTCCAGAGTTATAATCTTTGGAAAAGTTAGACTTTTTCAATACCTAAAGTATTCGAAAAAATCTTCAAATCTTCAAATCTTCAAATTAAATTTAAATATGTCAAAATCAGAACAATACATTCCCAATCCCGATAGATACAAACAATCGGTAGGATATAATTTTTGTGGAAAAAGCGGATTACAACTTCCCCGTTTATCGCTTGGTTTGTGGCATAATTTCGGAGATGTCGACGATAAAGATGAAGCGTTGAAAATGCTGAAACATGCGTTTGACAATGGCATCACACATTTCGATTTGGCCAATAATTACGGAACACCTTTTGGTAGCGCCGAGAAAAATTTCGGGAAAATACTAAAAGAATATTTCTCGTCGCACCGCGATGAGCTGATTATTAGTACAAAAGCCGGACACGAAATGTGGCCGGGTCCTTATGGCGATGGCGGTTCACGCAAATATCTGATTGCCAGCCTGGAGCAAAGTCTGAAACGCTTGAAGTCAGACTATGTTGACATTTTTTACTCGCACCGATACGATTCCAATACACCGATTGAAGAAACCATGGGTGCTTTGTCGGACATGGTAAAACAAGGCAAGGCACTTTATGTGGGCATTTCGAAATATCCTGAAGACAAAGCTCGCGAGGCTTATCGTATTTTGAAAGAAAACGGAACGCCCTGCCTTATTTATCAGGGACGTTACAGCATTTTAGCACGCGAAATTGAGCACGAAGTTTTACCACTTGCCAGTGAAAATGGCGTGGGATTTATTGGCTTCTCGCCTCTTTCGCAAGGTTTGCTCAGCGACAAATATTTGAATGGAATCCCTGAAAACTCACGGGCTGCACACAGCTACGGTTTTCTACAGGCCAATCAGATAACTCCTGAATTGTTAAGTAAAATTACTAAACTCAATGAAATGGCTGCTCAACGCGGACAAACACTTGCACAAATGGCTTTGGCCTGGTGTTTTCACAAATCGGAAGTTAATTCGGTGATTGTTGGCACTAGTTCTGTTAAGCAATTGCAGGACAATATTGATGCTTTGAAAAACGTGAGTTTCACGGATGAAGAATTGTGGAGAATAGGGGAATTGGGTTGAATATTAGTTTGTAGTTTGAGGTTTGAGGTTTGAAAGTTTGAAGATTTGAAGATTTGTGGGTTGACGTTTCGGGTTTCGGGTTTTTGATTTATTTATTATTCCATTTTCTCCTGTCCCGTCCCGATAACTATAGGGATCGGGAGTTTTCGGGATTCCTAATTTCTTATTTTCCTATTTTCTCAATTTCTTAATTTCTTAATTTCTTAATTTCTTATTTTCTTATTTTCTTATTTTCTAAATTTCTTAATTTCTAATCATCATTACAATAGTAATCAGGTTTTAGTTGAATGAAAATTTTTAAAAATATATTTTTAATTTTAATTTTTTCGACAGCTTTTTCAAGTTGCTATGACAATGTCATTTCGTCAATTCCTGATTATCCGGTGCGCTTACAATTGAACCTGACTACCACCTACCCTACTTTCAAAAACTCTGTCAATCAGTTTTTACTTTTCGAAAAAAGAAGATTTGAAACTGATTATATTGGGTTTGGAGGAATTTTGGTTTATACAGGTTTTGATGGAGAATATTATGCTTTTGATATGGCTTGTCCGTACGAAGCGAAAAATACCATTCGAGCTTATCCAAATGATTTAGGTCAGGCGATATGTAAAGAATGTGGCAGCGTTTTCGACATCAGTTATGGGATTGGGAATCCGTCATCGGGACCGGCAAAAGAAGTGCTGAAACGATATAAGACTTCAATTTCGGGAGATGTACTTTATATATCGAGATAAAATTAAAAAAGGTTGACTAAAATAAATAGTCAACCTTTTTAATTTATGTAATTTTCAAATTAGCTCATCAATATTTTATAATCTTGCTTTGATCGCTTTTGTTTCAGCTTCGAAACCGGGTTTATCAAGCAGTGCAAACATATTTTTCTTATACGCTTCCACACCGGGTTGATCGAAAGGATTTACACCCAGCACATAACCACTTATTCCACAAGCTTTTTCGAAGAAATAAAGCAATTCGCCCAAATAATATTCGTTTAATTGAGGCAATTCAATTTTCAAATTTGGAACACCGCCGTCAATATGTGCAATCATGGTACCGAGTTCGGCCATTTTATTCACTTCATCAACTCGTTTTCCGGCTAAGAAATTCAACCCATCGAGATTCGCTTCATCGTGTGGGAAAATTTTGGTATTATCGGGTTTATTAACCGAAATAACTGTTTCAAAAATAGTACGTTCACCTTCCTGAATCCATTGTCCCATTGAGTGCAAATCGGTTGTAAAATCAACTGCAGCAGGAAAAATACCCAAATTGTCTTTCCCTTCGCTTTCGCCGTAAAGTTGTTTCCACCATTCGCCGATATAATGCAATTTGGGGTGAAAGTTCACAAGAATTTCAGTTTTCTTTCCGTTTTTGTATAATTCATTTCGAACTGCAGCATATTGAGCAGCAGGATTTTCTTCGAAACTTGTTTCAGTGCCGCAAAGATTTTCCATGTAAACAGCTCCGGCAACCAATTGGCGAATATCAAAACCCGCAACAGCAACCGGCAACAGTCCTACAGGTGAAAGTACCGAATAACGACCGCCAATATTATCTTCAATAACGTAAGTTTTGTAACCTTCCTGTACAGCCAGTGTGCGCAATGCTCCACGAGCCTTATCCGTGATTGCTACAATAAGTTGTTTAGAAGCTTCTTTGCCCTGTTGCTCTTCCAACTGTGTTTTCAATAGACGGAAAGCCAATGCAGGTTCGGTGGTTGTTCCCGATTTTGAAATAGAAATAATACCGAATTTTTTATTTTTCAACAATTCCTGAAGTTCATACAAATAATCTTCACCGATATTTTGTCCGGCATACACCACAACCGGCGATTTACGTTCGGTTTGTAACCAGTCGAAACTGATCGAAAGGGCATCGATAACAGCTTTTGCACCCAAATAACTTCCTCCAATGCCAATCACCACAACTACTTCGCAATTTTCACGAAGAATTTTTGCAGTATTTTCAATATCAGTCAAATGAGCTTCGTCAATTGAAGTTGGCAAGTTTAACCAACCCAAAAAATCGCTTCCTTTTCCGGTTCCGTTGTGTAAAGTAACATTGGCAGTGGCTACCTGTTCTTTATAATCCGCTACTGCTTTTTCAGATATAAATCCAAAAGTCTTGTCGATTAATAGTTTAATGTGTTGCATAATATATTTGTTTGAAAGTTTGTAGTTTGTAGTTTGTAGCTGTTGAAAGAGTAAATTCTTAATTTAAAGTTCTGAAGTGGTCTTTTATTATTCTGTAATTTTTGACAAAATTTTAATAACTTTTTCTTTCAACGAATTATCAATTTTACCCATATATAATTCGATCAAGTCTTTGTCAAGTGTTGCTAGTTTGTGTACCCTAATTACAGATTGCAATTTTAATCCTGAATTTTCCCAGTTAGGAATTAACACATCATTGTTAGTTTTATAAATCTGGCTTGTAATCCGACAAACAATTACATCACCATCTCTAAAATCATTGATTATTAAAGCTGGTCTTCGTTTAAATGTTTTATTGTCAGTATATGGAAACTTTAACAAAACAATATCCCCAAAATTAAATTTATCCATTTTCAATAATTGTCATAAATCGCATCAGAATCTGAATAACCATTTAGAAACTGGGTTTGAGTAGTTTTTTTTAAAATGACATCTTCATTTGAATCTGAATCATCAATAAGCACAATCACTCTAACATTCTTATCCTGTTTGGATTTTAATTCAGACTGAATCCTTAGAGGTATCAAAATCTGATTATTTTTTATTCTTGACTTAAATTCTAGTGCTCTCATAATCTCAATGTTTTTACAAAGATAATTATTCTAATTTCAAAATTGTAAATTGGTTCCGAAACTTCGGGATGTATAAATTGTAAATCATTTCAGTTTCTCTGTCAATTTTCTAATTTCCAATGTAGGTGAACAACGATTGTATAAAATCTCGTACACTGCATCAACAATGGGCATATTGACTCTGTATTTTTCATTTAATTCATGAATACATTTGGCTGCATAATATCCTTCAGCTATCATTTCCATCTCCAATTGTGCTGTTTTAACAGAATATCCTTTACCAATCATGGTTCCGAACAATCGGTTTCTGCTGAATTTCGAATATGCTGTGACCAACAAATCGCCCAGATAAGCCGGTTCGTTAATATCGCGATGAAATGGATTGGCTGCATTACAAAATCGATTCATTTCCTGAATTGCATTTGAAATCAGCACTGCCTGAAAATTATCGCCATACTTCAGTCCATGACAAATACCGGCTGCTATCGAATAAATATTTTTCATTACTGAAGAATATTCAATACCAAGTACATCATCGCTGATTGATGTTTTTATAAAATTAGTTGAAAACCGTTGTGCCAACATTCGCGCCTTTTCTCTTGAATTACAACCAATTGTAAGGTACGAAAGTCTTTCGAGAGCAACTTCCTCTGCATGACATGGTCCGGCAAGCACCGCAATATTATCTTTAGGAACATTATAAAAAGATTCAAAATAATCTGAAACAATCATGTTTTCATCAGGGACGATACCTTTTATTGCTGTAACAATAAATTTTTTGTCCAGTTTTCGGTGAAGTTTTTTAAGATGTTGCTTCAGAAATGGTGAGGGTGTTGCAAAAATCAGAATTTCGGATGTTGCCACCAAATGATTTATATTGCTGGTGAAATGAATTCTGTCAGTGTCGAATTTTACACCGGTGAGGTACGAAGGATTTTTACTCAAACGAATAAATTCATCGATCTGCTCCTGACGGCGCATATACCAGTTTATTTCACCTGCATTTACTAAAACTATTTTAGCAATAGCAGTTGCCCAACTGCCACCACCCAATACAGCTATTTTACTTTTTTCGTTCATAGACCCCTAACTTCTTCCCGTCCCGAAACTTCGGGATTTCGGGAGAAAAAAAAGAATGATTAGTACTTTAATTATAAATTAATTATCTCAAAAAACGGTTACCCCATCTTTCTCTCCGTCAACTGACGGATTATAGGGTCTTTTCAATCCACTGCGCCACATCTTCTTTCGAAGGATTTGTCAACTCCAGTTTATTCTTTTTATTGATTCCACAAATATCCTGATGGAATTTATTGGGATTCAATCCTTTCAGATCCGAAACCATTGTAATCCCTGCTTTCTGAACCACTTCGACCCAAGCTTCGGGAATTCCAAGTGCTGTAAATTTTTCAACTCCATCTTTTTTGGCTACTTTTTCAGGTTTCATTTGCGGAAAAAACAGCACTTCCTGAATGGCTTGCTGTCCGGTCATCAACATCACCAAACGATCCATTCCAATTCCCATACCCGATGTTGGCGGCATTCCGTATTCCAATGAACGAACAAAATCCATGTCGATAAACATGGCCTCATCGTCGCCCTTTTCGCTCAATTTAAGTTGTTCCTGAAAGCGTCCCAACTGATCAATCGGGTCATTCAATTCGGAATATGCATTTGCCAGTTCTTTTCCATTCACCATCAATTCGAAACGCTCGGTGAGTTCAGGATTATCGCGGTGTCGTTTGCAAAGTGGCGACATTTCGCGTGGATAATCAGTAATAAATGTGGGTTGAATGTAGTTCCCTTCACATTTTTCGCCGAATATTTCGTCGATCATTTTGCCCTTGCCCATGGTTTCGTCTGCTTCGACGTGTAAAGTTTTGCACACTTCGCGCAGTTGCACTTCGTCCATTCCATTGATATCGATGCCGGTGTGTTCCTTGATGGCATCAATCATGGTGATGCGTTTGAATGGTGTTTTAAAGTTAATGGTTTTGTCACCCACCGTAATTTCATTGGTACCATTCACATCCAGGCAGATTTTCTCTATCATTTTTTCGGTGAAAGTCATCATCCAGTTGTAGTCTTTGTAAGCTACATATATTTCCATGGCGGTAAATTCAGGATTGTGCGTGCGATCCATTCCTTCGTTGCGGAAGTTTTTCGAGAATTCGTACACGCCTTCGAAACCACCCACGATTAATCTTTTCAGGTACAATTCATCAGCCACGCGCAGGTAAAGCGGCATGTCTAATGCATTGTGATGCGTTGTGAAAGGGCGTGCAGCTGCTCCACCCGGAATCGATTGGAGTATCGGAGTTTCTACTTCAATATATCCTTCGGCATTGAAATAATCGCGCATCGACTGATATACTTTGGTTCGTTTCAGAAAAATATCTTTAAACTGGATCTTCATCGGCGGACCGACATGGACCTGGAAAGCCAGAACGCCTTCCATGGCCCTTTTCTCCGCCTGT
>JAKLIM010000068.1:0-4666 GCA_022709605.1 Bacteroidota bacterium
GAATTGTAGAATTGTTTCAAATCACGTCGCGAAACATTATCGAGTAACATTAAGCGCGTAATAGAACTTACCTGCGAGCCGGGTTCGTTGTAAGCAATATTTCCTACAAGTCCTACACTTACCAAAACCAAATCAAATCCACCAAAATTTTCAATCTGTTGTTCGTAGTTCCGGCAAAAATCATAAATGTTTGTCCGGTCAATATTGAAATCGGGAGTATAAAAGTTCTCAGGATTAAAATTTACCTTGTTCAGCAAATGTTCACGTAGCAAGCGCGAATTTGAATGTTGGTGTGGGTTCGAGAGTGGAAAAAATTCAGTAACATTGAAAACAATAACATTTTCAAAACTCAGACCTTCTTTTTTGTGCATTTGAACAAGTTCTGCATAAATGTCAAGTGGCGAAGAACCACCCGAAAGTCCTAAAATGCATTTTTCACCTTGATTATTTTTACTTATAATCAGTTCTGCAATTTCATGAGCTATAACCCTCGATCCTTCTTTTTCATTGGTAAATACTTCTGTCTGAAGTTTTTCGTATCTGGTTTGACGAAGTCTTTCGAATGCATCTGTTGGTCTGTAATATCTTTCGGGAATTCGTTCAAGGGTAATATTCGAACTTAAATTAAAATTCATTATCTGTGATTTTTGAGGTTAATAATTATGTCCGGAATGTTCACGTATTTAAATCTTTCGTTGGCAAATATACTACTTTTATAATGATGCTCAAAAGATTTATTATTAAAGGTTTAGTCAATATGTAAATGGTTTTATATTGAAATTATTATCTACAAAAAAAGCAGTGAATCCGTTTAGATCACTGCTTTCCTTTTTGGGAGATATAAATTCGTTTAATTTTTTTCTTCCAAAATTCGATAAGCGATATCAAGAATTTGAGTATCGTCTAACATGACTAAACCTCCGTCGGGTCCTGGTTCAATATGGACACCAATGCTGCTGCCTTCCCTAAAATTATGTCCGCCGAAGTAATTACGTACTGTTTCTTTTTCCAGACCAAGTTCTTCTGCGATCCTGGTCATACTACCGCTTGGGAGCGAATCCTTCACTTTACGTAGCTCGTTAAATGTTATTGTTTTCGTCATGACTAAAAGTATTAGAATTGTTATTAAAAAGATGAATCTTTATTTTGCGATAAACTTAATGCTTTCTTTTTTAATAACAAAACTTTTTAATGTTTTTTTTCAGAAAAAATAATTTGTTGAAAAATTAACTTTAAAAATATCAATTAACAACCTATTGAAGATTATACTAAATTTCTAAAAATTAGTCGTTTAATCATTTTGCCTTCGCAGTTTCGTTATAAAATTCCACTATCGTTTCTATTCCTTTAAAGAATAAATTCAACGGGAAATTTTCATTTGGCGAATGTATTGCATCCGATTCGAGTCCGAAACCCATAAGAATTGGTTTCACGTTCAGAATTTTTTCAAATACTGGTACAACGCCGATACTTCCTCCGCGACGAACGGGTAATGGTCTGATACCAAAAACCTTGGTGTATGCTTTTTCGGCTGCTTTGTAGGCTGCTGAATTTATCGGGCAAACGTAACTTTCGGCTCCATGCAGATGAAACACCTGAACATCAACATAATCGGGTGCTATTTTTTTTATGTGCTCAGCCACTAATTCGTCAATTTCGTGATAACGTTGGTTGGGAACGAGGCGTGCCGATAGTTTTGCAAAAGCTTTCGAAGGCAAAACCGTTTTTGAACCTTCGCCCGTGTATCCGCCCCATATTCCGCAAATATCTAAAGTCGGACGAACACCTGTGCGCTCGATGGTTGTATACCCTTTTTCGCCGTGCAGTTTTTTAATATTTAAATCTTTTTTATACGCCGCTTCATCAAATGGAATTTGAGCAATCAATTCCCGTTCTTCATCCGAAAGCTCTTCAACCCGATCGTAAAAATGAGGAATCGTTATTTTTCCGTCAGCATCAATGAGTTGAGCCAGAATTTTCGTAAGTTCAGCTATTGGATTGGCCACTGCACCGCCGAAAATGCCCGAATGCAAATCGCGCGAAGCCGAAGTAACTTCAATTTGCCAGTAAGCTAAACCACGCAGTCCTGTGGTGATGCTTGGCGTATCTTCGCTCAACATACTTGTATCTGAAACAAGAATGGTGTCACATTTCAGCATTTCTGTGTTTTCGGCACAAAATTCTTCCAGGTTCGGCGATCCAATTTCTTCTTCACCTTCAATCAGAAATTTCACGTTACATTTAAGCTGATTTGTTTTTACAAGATATTCGAATGCTTTGGCGTGCATAAACGACTGACCTTTATCATCATCGGCGCCACGCGCAAATATTTTACCATCGCGAATTTCGGGCTCAAAAGGTTTTGAAGTCCACAATTCGAGTGGTTCTGCCGGCATTACATCGTAGTGTCCGTAAACTAAAATGGTTGGATAGTTGCTATCGATTATTTTCTGACCAAATACAACCGGATTGCCTTTTGTGGGTAAAACTACTGCGCTATCTGCACCTGCTTGCATTAGTATTTTTGTCCATTGCTCGGCAGCTTGCTTAATTTCGGGTTGACGGTGACTATGAGCACTTACACTTTGAATGCGAATGAGACTGAAAAGTTCGTCAATAAACCGGTTTTGATTACTTGAGATATATTCCTTTATGTTCATAATTTAATTTTTTTATTTCTAATTATATAAACAAATGTAATGAAAAAAGTTTTAATCCGATGTGATAAATTTTCATAAAAATGCAATAATAATGCAACAAAGAAACTTAGAAACTTGAATAATCTAAAAGTTTCCAAATTACCTGTCATATATATCAGTATATAAGCGAATTGACATTATTTAACAAACATATTTAAACAATATTAGTCGGAATCTGTTTTGAAAGTAATAATTTTGCAGCTCGTTTTAAAAACAATATTATGGATGAACAAAAAGAACTGATATTACAAACTGCCTCGAGAATGTTTACACAATCGGGGATAAGAAATGTATCGATAGATGATGTGTGCTCCGAGCTACGAATTTCGAAAAAAACCTTTTATATTCATTTTTCGCAGAAAGAAGATTTGGTAGATGCAATTGTAACCTACGATAAACAAAAAAGATTGGACCGTTATGAAAAGAATATGAGAGGAAAAAACGCCATCGACACATTGATTTATATCATCAGAGAAATAAAAAGAGATGCTGATTGCACACCACATTTACTGTGGAACGATATTCAAAAATTTTATCCAAAAATATTTGAAAAGTACAACACCGAAAAAATGAATAATATCAGGATTGGATTCGAGATAAATCTGAAACAGGGAATTGAAGAAGGTTATTATCGCCATGATTTGGATATCGAATTAATTTCGTTGTTTCATTCGGTACAAATGAAAAATTCGTTTGAACTTATGGAACAAGCTCAGAAAAAATATACCAAAAAGCGATTGATTGACTTTTTTATCGATCTGATGATCCACGTTATTGCAAATGAAAAGGGACTTGCGTATATGAGAGAGTATTATTTTAAGGATCAGGATAAAAATGAAGTTCCCGATTTAAAGGATTAAATAGATCATTCGTCGGTGAAAAACCACTATTCAACGATTTGATATTTATTCATTGAATAACTTAAACGAATTTTGTAGAAAAAATATAATTAGTAAAATATAGAAAAAATGATTGTGAAAAAAAGAAGACTTAGTATTGGTTTTACAGCAATAATGTTGTTGTTTACAATATTTTCGCTGAAAGCACAGGATACGTTAACGGTATCACTGTCGAAAGCATTAGCAATAGCGATGAGCGAAAGCCCGACTATTAAAGTGGCTAACAAAGAAATTGAGCGGGTGGATTATTCGAAAAAAGAAAAATTCGCTGCATTATTTCCTAATATTTCGGCCTCGGGCTCTTATCAACGTGCGTTGAAAAAGCAGAGAATGTTTTTCTCGTTTCCGGGAATGCCCGAAAATCCCGATGGAATTGAAGTTGGGCAGGATAATACTTTTAATGCAGGAGTAAGTGCGTCTGTTCCTCTCATTTCACCCACGCTTTGGGCATCGTTACAAATGACCGAAACTGATGCGCAAATGGCTTTAGAATCAGCCCGTTCATCGAAATTAGGATTGATAAATCAGGTACAAAAAGCTTATTATGCTATTCTGCTTACGCAGGATCAGTACGATGTTTTCAAACGCAGTTACCAAAACTCCGTTGAAAATGCCCGCATCATTGGTGATAAATACAAACAGGGTACAGTTTCTGAATTTGAATGGATTCGCGCAGATGTGCAGGTTAAAAATGCAGGTTCTAATCTTGTTTCGGCCGAAAGTGCCGTAAGTATGAGTAAATTGCAGCTCAAAATGCTTATGGGAATTGATATGTTTACCGGTTTGAAAGTAGAGGGTACTTTAAATGATTTTGAAAAAAGTATGTACAGCGATATTTTATCAATCGACACTACAAGTTTGAACTCAAACACCGATTTGAATCAGTTTGATTTAAAAGTAAAACAATTAGATCATGCATTGAAAATCCAAAAAGCAGGCTGGTGGCCAACTCTTTCTGCCAGTTTTAATTATCAATATATGTCCATGGCAAACGACGGAATTGATTTAAATTGGTTTCCAACCTCCGGCGCTGCATTACAACTTTCAATCCCGATTTTTCAGGGTGGC
>JAKLIM010000068.1:4676-13085 GCA_022709605.1 Bacteroidota bacterium
TGACCAAGGGGGTTTAATGTGAAAAGGCCGTACGAATCAATGGTTGTCTTTGATGGTACACTTTCTGATGATGTTGTTCAGAAAGAACAGATGCAGGACCAACGCGATAATCTTCGCAGAAGTCTCGAAATGCAAACACTTACCTATCTCGACAATATAAAAAAATCGATAGAAAAAATTGAATCGAACCGTACAGGACTTCTACAAGCAGAGAAAGCAATAACCATTGCCAAAAAAATGTATGAATTGGGTTCAAGTACTTTTCTCGATTTGTCCAATTCTGAACTTTCATTAATACAATCCGGATTATCTTATAATCAATCTATTTACGATTATCTCTCGGCAAAATCAGATTTGGAAAAAATTCTGGGTAAACAATAATTGAATTAATAATAAAGAAAATATATATAAAATTAAGGATATGAAAAAAAGTAAACTTTTAGGAATACTACTCCTTGCTGTTACAATTGCGATGGTTTCGTGTGATAAAACCAAAAAAGAGGAAGTAAAAAAAGAAGAAACCTCTCAAAAAATGAAAGTGAAAATTGTTCAGGCAAGTTCAGCTTTGATTAAACAATCGGTCGACTTTACTGCCACGGTTGAACCTGAGTTCAAAAACAATATTGCTCCATCGGCTCCGGGCAGAATCCGTCGGATTTTTGTAAAAGTTGGCAATTCAGTAACTAAAGGTCAGAAATTGGCTCAAATGGATGCCGCTAATCTTTCAAATATCGAAACTCAGGTAGAGAATTATCGCCGTTCGTATAGCCGCATTTCAGGTTTATTTTCTGTGGGTGGTGCATCGCAACAGGATCTGGACAATATCAAAATGCAATTGGATTTGGCTGAAACAAATTTGAAAGCGATGAATGAAAACACCTTACTTATTAGTCCTATCAGTGGAGTAGTTACCGCTAAAAATTATGACGAAGGTGATATGTATTCTGCTCAAATGCCCATAATTACGGTTATGCAGATCAATCCGGTTAAAGTGAAAATTAATGTTTCGGAGTCGTACTTTACAAAAGTAAAAGTAGGTATGCCTGTGGATATTAAACTTGATGTTTATCAGAATGAATCATTTCAGGGCAAAGTATCTTTAATTTATCCAACAATTGATGAACGCTCACGTACTTTTATTGTAGAAATAAAACTGGTAAATAACAATGCTAAAGTACGTCCGGGTATGTTTGCGCGTGTTAATCTGAACTTTGGATCAGAAAATCATGTGGTTGTTCCCGATTTGGCAATTGTAAAACAGTCAGGATCAGGTTCACGTTTTGTATATGTTTATAATGCCGGAAAAGTTTCGTTACAGCAAATTACTTTAGGGATCAGAACTGGTAGTGATTTTGAGGTGCTTTCGGGCTTAACCGGTAACGAACAGATTGTAGTATCAGGTCAGTCAAAACTTGTTGATGGTTCTGAAGTTGAAGTTGTGAAATAATTTAGTTAGAAAGTTTGTAAAGTTAGAAAGTTTGTAAAGTTTGAAAGTTTATAAAATATGTAAGTTAATAAAGTTTTAAACAAGTTATTACTTATTGACAAATGTCCAAAATATTAATTTTAAGAAGCAATATTTTTAATAAAAAAATAATATGAATTTATACGAAAGTGCAGTAAAAAAACCGGTAATGACCTCGCTTATTTTTATAGGCGTAATGATCATTGGTGTTTTTGCTTTTAATAAATTGCCCATCGATTTGTTGCCAAAGATTGAGACCAACACAATCATGATTATTACAACATATCAGGGAGCAAGTGCATCGGATGTTGAAACCAATGTTACCCGACCACTCGAAAGTACATTAAATACGGTTTCGAACCTGAAAAATATTATCTCAACATCAAGAGAAAACAGATCGATCATAACGCTCGAATTTGATTACGGTCAGGATATTAATGTGATTACCAACGATGTGCGCGATAAGTTGGAAATGGTGAAATCCTATTTACCAGACGGTGTGCAAAGTCCGATCATATTTAAATTTAGTACTGATATGATTCCGGTGATCATGATGTCGGCAACAGCTGATAAAAGTTTACCGGGTTTGTATAAAATTCTCGACGATAAAGTGGCAAATCAAATTGCCCGAATTGATGGAGTTGGTTCTGTATCGATAAACGGAGCTCCCGAACGCGAAATTCAGGTGTATATCGATCCTGTAAAGCTGGAAGCTTATCATTTGACAATTGAGTCGATCGCTCAATACATTAGGATGGAGAATGTGAATACTCCTGCCGGTTCAATGGATGTAGGGAATCAAACCTATTCGGTAAGGGTTGAAGGTCAGTTTAAGGAGTCATCGGAATTAAACAAAATTGTTGTTGGAAATGCAAATGGAAAAACAATTTTCTTATCTGATGTGGCTACAGTAAAAGATGACCATCAGGAAAGACTTCAGGAAAGTTTTACAAATGGTGTTCAGGGTGCAAGTATTGTTGTTCAAAAGCAATCGGGTTCAAATACGGTAAAAATTGCAAATGAAATTGTAAAACAATTACCCGAAATACAAAAGAATCTTCCGACAGATGTTAAACTAAACGTGCTTTTTGATACATCGGAGAATATTAAACACACCATTAATGGGTTGACAGAAACGGTCTTGTATGCATTTTTCTTTGTAATGTTGGTTGTTTTATTCTTCCTCGGACGTTGGAGAGCTACATTAATTATTATAATTACAATTCCGGTTTCGCTTATTGCGTCTTTTATTTATCTTGGAGCTACCGGTGGAACGCTTAATATTATATCATTGAGTTCATTATCGCTTGCGATTGGTATGGTGGTGGATGATGCCATTGTGGTACTTGAAAATATCACTACGCACATTGAAAGAGGTAGCCGTCCGAAAAGTGCAGCCATACACGGAACAAATGAAGTTGCACTGTCAGTTGTAGCATCAACACTCACCATTATTGCCGTTTTCTTCCCTTTTACAATGGTTGGCGGTATGGCTGGTGTAATGTTTGCACAATTGGGTTGGATTGTTACAATTATCATTACAGTTTCAATGATATGTGCTTTGTCGCTCACTCCTATGCTTGCGTCACAAATGTTACGCCTTGATCCTAAGCATAGTAAAGCATTCAAAACTATTTACACACCCATTGAACGTTCGCTCGATAAATTAGATAATAATTATGGACGATTGGTTAACTGGGCTGCACGACACAGAAAGAAAGTAGTCGGATTTGCAGTTTTATTTTTTGTGTTAAGTATTTTGCCCGGAAAATTTATTGGTACTGATTTTATTCCACCGCAAGATAATGGTAGAGTAGCTGCAACAATTGAATTGCCTATCGGAACTAAATCTGAAATAACAAAGGAAGTTGCTGTCAGGTTAGAGGCTGAGTGGAAAAAGAAATACCCCGAAATTACAATGATTAACTACAATGTTGGTCAGGCAAGTAGTTCAAATGTTTGGGGTTCACTTCAAACAAATGGATCTCATATTATCACTATGAATATGGCTATGGTTGATTTGTCTGAACGGAAAAGATCAATGTTTGAAATTTGCGATAGTATAAGGTCTAATCTTGATGCTATGCCTGAAATTCAAAAATCGACGATTTTAGCGGGTGGTGGTATGAGTATGATGGGAGGACAATCGACACTTGATGTGGAAGTGTATGGATTTGATTTTAATCAGACCGATAAAGTAGCCAATGAATTGGCGAAAAAATTAAAAAGTGTAGATGGTCTTCAAAATATTAATGTAAGCAGGGGTGATTATACGCCTGAATATCAGGTAGAATTTGATCGTGAGAAACTTGCTCAAAATGGATTGAATATCGCTACTGCTTCAAACTATTTAAGTAATCGTATCAATGGTTTAACCGCTTCCCTTTTCCGCGAAGATGGTGAAGAGTATAGAATCAATGTTGTTTACGGACCTGAATATCGCCAATCGATTGAAGCTGTTGAGAATATTCTGATTTACAATAGCATGGGACAATCTGTGCGACTCAAAGAACTCGGGAAAGTAGTTGAGCGATTTACTCCGCCAACCATTGAGCGTAAAAACCGTCAACGTGTTGTAACTGTTTCTTCAACAGTTTCCGGAACTACCATCGATAAAGCTGTTGCCGGCATTAAAGATCAACTTGCAAGTATTGAAACACCATCTGATGTTTATACAAAAATTGCAGGTACATACATTGAGCAGCAGGATTCTTTTAAAGATCTTGGAATACTTCTTTTGCTGATTATATTGCTTGTATTTATTGTAATGGCATCGCAGTTCGAATCGCTTACCTATCCGTTTATTATCATGTTCTCGGTGCCATTTGCAATTTCGGGAGTCGTGATTGCACTGCTTATTACAGGTAGTACTTTAAATATGATGTCATTTGTAGGTATTATCATGTTAATTGGTATTGTGGTGAAAAATGGTATTGTGCTGGTGGATTACATCAATTTGAACCGCGAACGTGGCATGGGTATTATTCATGCAGTTGTAGAAGGAGGTAAATCGCGTTTGCGTCCTGTGATTATGACTACTGCCACAACTATTCTTGGTATGATGCCTTTGGCTTTAAGTACATCATCTGGTTCAGAAATGTGGAAGCCAATGGCCATAACGGTTATTGGTGGTTTGACAGTATCAACAATTTTAACGTTAGTCATTATTCCTACTGTATATTCAATTTTTGCAGGTAGCGGAGTAAAACGTAGCCGTCGTAAAATGCGTCATGCTTTTCATGCGAAACAACTTGATCAGCATAACAAGTAATAGTAAGAATTATTGGTTTACAATGTAACTTTTTTAAAACAATTATTAGAAAATGAAATCATTATTTATAGTATTCGATCAGGGCTATTACGAACAAATTCTCGCCATTCTGAATTTTAATCACGTACGGGGTTTTACCCGATGGGAAGAAGTTCAGGGTCGTGGATCAGTGGCCGGCGAACCACATTACGGTAATCATGCCTGGCCATCGCTCAATTCTTCAATTATGACTGTAATCAGCGATGAGAAAGTAAAACCCTTGCTTGACGAACTCCGGACATTGGATGCAACTTCCGAATTAATGGGATTGCGTGCCTTTGTGTGGAATATTGAAGATTCAATTTAAAGTACATTTAATTCGAAAAAACGGGGAAATTGCAAAAATGCAATTTCCCCGTTTTTCATTTTACCTTTATAAAAAAGTCAGTTATAAAAATTATATTTCATTTAACTGGAAAAAAGCCTGAAATATTATTAGAAATATGTAATGTAAAACACTTTATTGCTTTCAAAATCACAATTTAAATGTCATTTAATCAGCCACATGCAAATTAACATTTATTAAACAGTTTAAAATCAGAGATTCATCAACATTTATTTTACAAAAGATGATAGTTTCCGAAAATAAACATCTACTTTTGCACCGTTTTTTGAGCTATAAATTCAAAAATAGAATATGAGCAATTTGTCACTATTTCTTGTAGTTTTCTTGACAGGTGTATTGTTAGTCGTCGGCGGATTAGGCATGGCGATACTATTATCCCCCAAATCATTCAATTCTCAAAAAGGAGAACCCTACGAATGCGGAATTCCAACTCATGGAACTTCATGGATGCAATTCAAAGCCGGTTATTACCTTTATGCCATTCTTTACTTAATGTTCGATGTGGAAGCTATATTTTTGTTTCCATGGGCTACTGTTGTGCGCGAACTTGGCTTTCAGGGATTGAGCAGTATTTTATTTTTCTTACTAATTCTTGGGTTGGGATTAGCCTACGCCTGGAGAAAAGGAGTGTTAAAATGGAAGTAAAAAATATAAATATTAAAGGTATTCCGTACGAAGATTTCAACGATAACGAATACCTCGAAAATTATGTTGAGGAGTTGAAGGCCAATGGTGTAAACATTGTTCTCAGCACACTCGACGATATGATTAACTGGGGTCGTTCCAATTCAATTTGGCCACTCATTTTTGCTACCAGTTGTTGTGGTATCGAGTTTATGGCATCTGCTGCGGCGCATCACGATATTTCGCGTTTCGGCATGGAAGTAACCCGTAACAGTCCACGACAGGCCGATTTGATGGTCGTTTCGGGCACCATTGTACACAAAATGGCACCGCTTATCAAACGTGTTTACGACCAAATGGCCGAACCTAAATATGTACTCGCTATGGGCGGATGTGCAATTTCGGGTGGTCCGTTTATCAATTCATATCATGTAGTGAAAGGTGTTGATACAGTAATTCCTGTCGATGTTTATGTTCCGGGATGTCCTCCACGACCTGAGTCACTGTTTTATGGACTTATGCAATTGCAACGCAAAATTAAAGTGGAGCAATTTCTGAAAAAACCACAACGTGAGGAAGAAAAATAACAGTTTAGATGGAAAAAATTAAACTTATAATTAAAGAAGCGGCAAAAAATGCCGTATTCGATGAAAAAGATAAACTGACAGTAACGGTAGAACCTGCTGAAATTCATCCTCTTTTAAAAACGCTACGCGATAACACTTCACTTCCTTTCGATTACCTTGTTTACCTCATAGGAATGGATTGGGGCGAAAAACTCGGTGTCATTTATTTGCTTTCTTCCTCCATTGATCCTTCGAAGGAAATTGTAATAAAAACCGGAACAGCTGATCGCGAAACGCCTCTGCTTTATTCAGTTACCGATTTATACGAAACAGCTCATTTCAACGAACGGGAAGTTTTTGCCATGTACGGAATCAGGTTTATTAATAATCCTGATATGCGTCGCTTTTTATTGAACGATACCTGGGTTGGATTTCCGATGCGAAAAGATTATGATGCAAATCCGGAACTAAATCCTGTATCAACAATAAGCAGGGAAATGATTGATACTGCTCCTCGTATCATGGAAACTCCCTATGGTTTAAAAGAAGAAATTGTAAATATCTTCGAACCGGACGATTACATTATAAATATTGGACCACAACATCCTTCAACACATGGTGTAATGCATTTTCGCACAGCGCTTGATGGTGAAGTGGTAAAGAAAATTGATGTTCACAGCGGTTACATTCACCGTGGAATTGAAAAACTCTGCGAAGGAATGACTTATCCGCAAACGCTTCATTTTACCGACCGATTGGATTATTTATCGGCCAATATTAACCGTCATGCGCTTTGCATGTGTGTCGAAAAGGCGGGTGGGATAGAAGTACCGGAACGCGCTCAGTATATTCGCACCATAATGGACGAGTTGAACCGAATCAGTTCACACTTGTTGGCCTGGTCGGCTCAAACCAACGATTTAGGAGCAACTACAGCTTTTATTTACGGAATGCGCGAACGCGAACATATTTTGGATATTTTTGATAAAACCTGTGGCGGTCGATTGATAATTAATAACAATGTGATTGGTGGTGTGATGTTCGATATTTATGCTGAATTTCAGCATGATGTAAAAGCATTTATACCTTACATGCGCGAAAAACTGAAAGAATACGATCGATTTTTCTCGCACAACGTAATTGCGTTAGGGCGTATGGTGAAAATTGGAAATCTATCTAAAGAAGACGCTATTAGTTATGCTGTAACAGGTCCTGCAGGACGTGCTTCCGGTTGGTCGTGTGATGTACGAAAATATCAACCCTATTCACTTTACGATAAAGTTCAGTTCAAAGAAATTATCCGAACAGAAGGTGATTCGTATGCCCGTTATTTGAATCGACTCGACGAGATTGAAGAATCGCTTAAAATTATTGAACAACTGATTGACAACATTCCTGATGGTGACTATTGTGCTAAAACAAAAGCAATTATAAGAATACCAGAAGGAGAATATTTTCAAAGTGTAGAAGCCGGAAAAGGTCTTTTCGGGGTTTATATCGAAAGCAGAGGTGAAAAAACGCCTTATCGCCTGAAGTTCCGCTCACCATCCATGGCGTTGGTGTCTGTTATGCCTTTGATTTGTAAAGAAGAAAAAATTTCGGACTTTATCGGTATTGGTGGTTCGATGGATTATGTGATACCGGATATTGACAGATAAGATCATTTACAATTTTCCCGATAGCTATCGGGAATACTATTTACCATTTACAATTGTACGAAGAGAAAAATATATGTTTCAAAAATATTCTCAACCTTTCGAATTTACAAATCTGACAAGATGGATTAACTCCGTTTTGACAGAAAACTTACCTGAGTTTTGGGCAATTTTTATTGAATTTGTTCTTGTAGGTGTGGCATTATTGGCGGCTTATGCTGTATTTGCCATGATTCTGATTTATGTAGAACGAAAAATAACCGCTTTTTTTCAGGCGCGTATTGGACCAAACAGGGTTGGGAAATACGGAATTTTTCAAACCGTAGCCGATGTATTGAAAATATTGATCAAAGCCTGTTTGAACAGGTTGTGAATGCTGAAAGGTTCTGTCTTTCTGAACCGGTATATACCCTGACCCGTTTAAGACTTTTCGGTGAATTGCT